>JADKGN010000002.1 GCA_016722705.1 Candidatus Dechloromonas phosphoritropha
CAGCCCGGAGATGGACCGCACAGAGCAAATGCCCGACTACCCGCAGACGAAGATGACGCTCGACCCCGGATGGGCGACGATCGCGCCTGGTTTGATGTTGAAGTTCAGCCTGCTCGTCGTCTGATTCCCGGTGACGACCTTCAGCGGCGCCTTGCCCGGTTCGAAGCCCTCGGCGACGGCCTTCGCCACCATCACACCCTCGTCGTTGCTATCGAGCTGCATTACGCTTTGCGAACGTTCAGGTTTGTCAGCCATGGTACTTCCTCCTTCGTTGGATCTTACTCGTATGTCAGGTGGGGAGTCCGCCTGTGCGATGATTTATTGCATAAAACATCGGCTATGTCAAAGATTATGGAAAATGCCTCGCTCGCCCTCAACGCTTACCAAAACGGACTCTTTTTTGCTCACGAAAACGGGCCCACCGTTGTCGTCAATCGCCTGTTGCCACATCCGGCGCAACTCTTGCTTCAACCCTTGCTTGACAGCGGGCTGGTCTTCCGTCGAAACGTGGCCGGAACCGATCAGCATAAAAACTACTGGTCGAACAGCGGTCCTAGATTACGAGCGCCGTGTAGCACCCGCTCGATCCGCACGACATTCGGCTCGGCCCGGTAGAAAATGAGGTAGCGCCCATGCGTGAGCATCCGCAGCCCTTCGCGCAGATCGGGGCGCGGTGCGCCAATCCCCGGATGATCGACAAGCCTGGCGCAATCGGCCTCAAGCTCATCGACGAACGACCGCGCCCGCGCCGGGTTGTCGCGGGCGATGAAGGCGGCGATTTCAAGAAGGTCGCTCTGGCTTTCGGTCGAGAATACCAGACGCATCACTCCACACCGTTTTCGCTGGCGACTTCATCAATCCGTCGGCGCAGATTGGCGAACACCTGTTCGGCGGGAAGACCGGGGCCGCTGTCGACACCCTTCTGAATTTCGGCGCGGAGCGCATCCAGCTTGAACGCCCGAAGCATTTCCTGATCTTCGAGCATCCGCAGCCCCTCCCGGATAACTTCGCTCGCGTTGTTGTAGCGGCCCGATGCAAGCTGGGCTTTGACGAACTTCTCGAAATGGGAGCCAAGGGCGACACTGGTGGGCATGTAAACCTCAAACTAACAGATGGTATCTATTATTTATTCCCTACCCCCCGCCCGTGTCAAGAACCGCCTGATTTTGTGGCGCCCAACGCCTTTATTTTGGCTATTTTTGCCCATCCCCCAAAAATGTAAAATCAGCCTAACGGCACGCTCCGCACCTCTTTGAGTACCTTGCTCCAGTAGTTGGGGTCTGCGTACCGAGCAGCGAGCGCATCAAGGGGTCAGCTCACGAAACGGACGGATTTGTACGCTAAGCCGCTGGCGTGGGTCGGGAGCGCCCGCCGCGCTTGACAGTGCCCTCTCCGTGCCCGGTTGAGGCATACCCTAACCTGGCGTCAGACCCTCCGGCGCGCTAGCGTCAGGATAGAGTTGCCTTCTGCATTGATTGACATGCGCCACCAAGGGTCATAGATTTCTTCCTGACACATTATCCTCAGGAGGATACCTTGCACGGTCAGCGCATCGGCTACGTTCGCGTCAGCAGCTTCGACCAGAATCCGGAACGCCAGCTTGAGCAGGTTTCGGTAGACCGGCTGTTCACTGATAAGGCATCGGGCAAGGACACCCAGCGCCCCGAGCTGGAACGGCTGCTCGCCTTCGTGCGCGAGGGCGACACGGTGGTGGTGCACAGCATGGACCGCCTGGCGCAGAAGCTCACCCAACGCGGGGTGCGCATTGAGTTCGTCAAGGAGAGTCTGACCTTCACCGGCGAGGATTCGCCGATGGCGAACCTCATGCTGTCGGTAATGGGCGCATTCGCCGAGTTCGAGCGCGCCCTGATCCGCGAGCGGCAGCGCGAGGGCATCGCGCTCGCCAAGCAGCGCGGGGCGTACAGGGGCCGTAAGAAGTCTCTGAGCGGTGAAAAGATCGCTGAACTGAAACGGCGCGTCGCGGCGGGCGAGCAGAAGGCCAAGCTCGCCCGCGAGTTATGCATCAGCCGCGAAACCCTGTACCAGTATCTGAGAACGGATGACTGACCATGCCGCGCCGCAATCTGCTGACGCCCGCCGAGCGTACCGGCCTGCTGGCCTTCCCGGCCACTGACGATGAACTCATCCAGCATTACACCTTCGCCGAACCCGACCTGTCAGTGATCCGCCAGCGGCGCGGCAGCCACAACCGGCTCGGCTTCGCGGTACAGTTGTGCTACCTACGTTATGGGGTAGAACAAGCAGTCGTGTCACCAGCCGCCACCTCGGAAGAAGATCAATACGTCGTCCCATTTTTCGATGACAAGCAACGGATCGGGCGTTTTGTCACATATTGATCACCAATAGCCCTTTGCATGGCTTACTATAAATAACGGGTTAAGTGACAAAATTTGACGGTCTGGGGTCGTCTCAGAAAACGGAAAAAATCGTACGCTAAGCCGAACCCTTTACCTAGTTGAAGCGAGCCCACACTCACGTCAGGGAGGCAGTCAAGGAAGCGAAGCGCCCCGCCGGCTGCACCCTTGACGACAGAGAGCGCGAGATGGGGTATCCGCGCCAGAACGGACTGGCCGTCGCCCTGGGCGAGCTGGGGCGCATCGAACGCACGCTGTTTATCCTGGACTGGCTGCAAAGCATGGAACTGCGGCGCCGCGTGAATGCCGGGTTGAATAAGGGCGAAGCGCGCAACGCGTTGGCACGTGCCGTGTTCTTCAACCGGCTGTGCGAAATCCGCGACCGTAGTTTCGAGCAGCAGCCCTATCGAGCCAGCGGCCTCAACCTGGTGACGGCGGCCATTGTGCTGTGGAACACGGTCTACTGTTAACGGCGGTCAAATTCCGTAGAAATTTGGCGGCGTTAAATTTTCAAGCATGTTGTGTGCTTTCTCGCTGAGATGCCGAGTTGCCCCGGAGCCGGGTCAAGGGCAGGCTGTGGCCTTATACAGACTGGCGAAGCGCACCCTTGACGCGGTGGAGGGGCGATACGCTTGAAGGTGGCAGTAAGTACAGCAGTTTTGCGCTTACTGCCATAAAGGCCAGCGGTTTCGCCGCCATATTTCTACGGATTTACGCCGCCGGCAACATCTGCCTGGAACGGGCCGCGAACGCCCTGCGCGGGCATGGCCATGCTGTCGATGACGCGCTGTTGCAATACCTGTCGCCGTTAGGCTGGGAGCACGTCAACCTGGGGTTCTGCGAGCAATGGAACCGGGAACTGGTTTAAGGTGTTCACTTATCAGAACGGTCGAGATGACGGTACGGATTAGCCGGGGCCGGAAATCCGGCTTTCTGCATGTGAGACTCGTAATCCGCCCAGGCTTGTCGGCTTTGTGGGATGCTCGTCCCCCGCAGGGAGATTTCAATGGGTGGTTCGGCTAGGCTGCGATGTAGCCGCAGGCGCGGGTCGGCGTCGTTTGTGCGGGTGGACAGATCTGCCAACCGCTTGGTCCTGGCCAGTTCCTCCAGGTCATGGGCTATGCGCCGGAGCATCCGGATCACACGGCCCTGGTCAACGCCGACGTAACAGGTCTCTGGCAAGTCATCGGCCGGTCGGAGGTTCACTGCCGGCGTTTCTCCTGCAGCGAGAGATTCCAGCCAGCCAACGCATGAGATCAGCATCGTTGCTTCCGTGCTTATCCGGTTAGCACACACAAAATTCACGCCATGGGAATTTCCGAGCACAAAGTGGGGGGCAACTTGTTTTTGGAGGGGAATTCGTCGCCAATAATGGCACCGGCGGAACAAATACGGCATCATTGTGGGAAACAAAATCGCTGTATGTGTTAACCGGATAAGCACGGTTGCTTACTCTGTGAGTCGGTCTGCGACCTGCTCCTCTGCGTCAGGAAGAGGATCCTCTGGAGCAGGCCATCCCACCTCCCGAAGCATCGATAAGGGGTGTTCCACACAATCCGCCTGCGGGCTGGTGACAAGCTGATGAACACGGGTTGGACCCAAGCCCACCTGTTGGGCGATATCTCGGACGGAAAGCCCTTGTCGATGAGCCAACACGATGGCCCAGATGCGCTCAAGTTGGGGTCGATTCAGAATTCGGAAGTTAAAGCACGCTAAGGAGGCGCTGATTAATTCCTTTTTCGCGCCGAACACGTAACGAATGAAAGGGACTTCCCCGTCCCGAAGTAGCAGCGGAAGCCACCGGCAGCGATTGCTGCCATGATTGAGTTTCCAGACTGAATCATTCATTCGAAAGGGGAAGTCCATGAGTATTGTCACCGCCGGCATTGATCTCGCCAAGAATGTATTCGCTTTACATGGCATTGACCAGAGCGGCCAGGCAGTTTTTGTCAAACCGAAGGTGGCGCGTAGCCAATTGCTGGAGATGGTCGCCAATCTACCGCCTTGTCTGATCGGTATGGAGGCCTGCTCGGGTGCGCATCACTGGGCAAGACTGTTCCGGCAGTTCGGGCACACCGTCAAACTGATGGCGCCCAAATTCGTGGCGCCGTACCGGATGAGCGGCAAGCGCGGCAAGAATGATGCGGCGGATGCCGCCGCGATCTGCGAAGCCGTCACCCGGCCCAATATGCGCTTCGTGCCAATCAAGGACATCGACCAGCAAGCCATCCTCTGTCTGCACCGCACCCGGCAAGGCTTCATCGAAGAGCGCACCGCCCTCTACAACCGTCTGCGCGGGTTGATCAGCGAGTTCGGCATCGTCCTGCCGCAGAAAGTCGAGCGCCTGCGCCGGGAAATCGGCGCCCACCTCGAACAACTACCCGGCTGGGCCAACCGCTGTGTCGGCGATCTTCTTTCCCACGCTGACCGTCTCAACGAACGCATCACGGAATACGCCCCGGAGGAAGTCCCCTTGGGGGACGACCGCGCCATCGCCGAAGCCGCCCGGCAAGATCGGCGCAGCCGCCAGCTCATGCAACTGCCCGGCCTCGGGCCGACCACTGCCAGTGCCCTGGTCGCCAGTCTGGGTGGTGGGCACGACTTCAAGAACGGCCGCCAACTCGCCGCCTGGGTCGGCTTGGTTCCAGGTCAATACAGCAGCGGCGGCAAAGCAAGATTGGGCAGGATTACCAAAGCGGGTGACGCCTACCTGCGCAGCCTGCTCGTCATGGGTGCCCGCTCTGTCCTCGCCGGTCTGGGTGACAAGCAAGATCGCTTCAGCCGTTGGGCTCGCGCCCTGGTTGAACGACGCGGCTACTGGAAAGCGGCGGTCGCCATTGCTGCCAAGAATCTGCGGCTGGCCTGGGCCGTCATGAAATATGGGGAAGATTTCCGGTTGACCGCGGAACCCGCCTGAACAGTCGAAAAAAGCGTCTATAGGGAAAAATCTGGAAAGGGATCACAGGCCGCTCGCTGGCGGCCAAATACCAGCGAAGCACTGCCAACGTTGATGTGAAGCGGTTTGGACCCGCGCGGGGTATGCCTGATTAGCTCAAGGGGAAGAAGTCATTCCCGACTAACGAATGAGGCCCTCGCGCGCGTCTTTCATCAGGGTCCGGGCAAGAAGCCCAACATGACCGGTTGTAGTACCGCAGTCCTTCACCTTCTTTGCTTCGACATGGCAGAGCAGATGGGCAGACAGATCATTGAGGCAGAACGATGAAACGCTAAAAGTCAGAAACCCGCTTGCTGAATAGGGGGGAAGCTCTTGTAGTAAGCTATTGATTGCATTTGGGCGAAAATTTCGCAAACCGATTAAATCAGCGCTTCCCTAAGGAATGCTCGATCCAACAACGGTGCAGCTTTGCGTTTGGCGGTTGTCGCTGGAAGCGGGGTTATGGTCGTTCTCAAAACTCGACAGTCTTGGCCATCCCATTACACACAACTTCAACACCTCTGCGTAACATGCTGACTTTACAAGAAATGCTGGGTGGATGTGATGGGTTGGGCAGCGGAAGAATTCAAGGCGATCGACCTGGGCGACCGGCGTCTGGACAAGCGCACGGTGCTGCTGGCGGAGCGCATGGCAGCCAATCCGATGGCCAGTATCCCGCAAGCCTGCGGCGGCTGGGCGGAAACCCAGGCGGCGTATCGTTTTTTGCGCAGGACGACATCGAATGGGAAGCCATCCTGGCCTCGCACTGGGGAAGCGCCGAAACGCGCATGCGGGTGCATCCGGTGGTGCTGTGCATCCAAGACACCACGGAACTCGACTTCAATGGTCAGCGCATTGCCGGTCTGGGGCCGCTCTCGTATGAAGCCCAACGCGGGATGTACGTGCATTCCACCTACGCGGTCAGTCCGCAGCGTGAACCCTTGGGTGTTCTGGACGCCTGGATGTGGGCACGCGAACCCAAGGACGCGAGCGGCCAACGAGGTGGCCTGCTGGAAAGCACCCGCTGGACGGAGGGCTACACCCGCATCGCGGAGTTGGCGAGCAGCATGCCGGACACCCGGCTGGTGTATGTGGCGGATCGGGAGGCGGACATCGTGGCCCTGATGGTGCAAGCCCGCGAGCTGGGGCATCCCGCCGACTGGCTGATTCGTTCCCAGCACAATCGGGCGCTTCCCGAGGGCGGCAAGCTGTGGACTGAGGTCCTGGCCAGCGAAGCGCTCGGCGGCATCCGCTTCACGATGCCTTCGCGGCAAGGACAGAAGGCGCGGGACGTTCGGCAACGAGTCTGGGCAAAGCGGGTGACGGTCTCCGACGGCAAGGGGAGCCGGATCGAGGTGAGTTGTCTGGTGGCGCGAGAAGAAAGTGCCCCCGAGGGCGTGAAGCCGGTGGAATGGCGGCTGCTGACCAATCGGCCGATTAACTCTTTCGAAGCGGCGACCGAACTGATCGACTGGTACCGGGCGCGCTGGGAGATCGAACTGTTCTTCCATGTCCTCAAGAACGGCTGCCGCGTAGAGGCGTTGCAGTTGAGCACCGTGGCGCGGCTGGAACGGGCGCTGGCGCTGTTCATGGTGGTGGCTTGGCGGATTGCCCGACTCATGCGCCTGGGCCGTACCTGCCCAGACCTGGATGCGGCCTTGCTGTTCGAGCAGGACGAATGGCAAGCGGCTTACATCCTGAATCGGAAGAAGGTGCCCAAGACGCCGCCCAGGCTCAATGAAGTGGTGCGCTTGGTGGCGATGCTTGGCGGATTTCTGGCCCGCAAGGGCGATGGCGAGCCAGGGGTGAAGACCCTTTGGCTTGGCCTTCAACGCGTCGTCGATTTCGCCGCCGGGATCAGATTCGCGAGAGAGGCTCATGCGTTATGACGCGAGTTCAACTTCAAAGTGTAATTTTGAATAATTTGTGTGTAATGGAATGAGTCTTGGCGGCTCAATACGAGAGCGGTTTTCGAGAACGTGACAGGCAAGGCCAGCACTGGCGCGGCCTTTTTTCTTACAGCGGCTTCTCGAAAATAATTGTTTGCGAGATACAGGCCAATGCCAACAACCTATCGTAAGATTTTGTCCGAATTCTGAGGTGACCCCTTCATCTGTCGCGGATCTCTCACACCGACCCAGATATCCAACAGCCGAGCCGTGGGGAGCACTTCGGTTTCTGGACATGGCAAGTAGACTTCTCGCCCTTTGTCTTCATGCGGTGTTTGCCGAAGCCGCAAGGATATCTGCCCCGTATCGCTCAGACGACTCAGTCAGACGCCAAAACGGCGCGCGCAGATTCGAGCACGGTCTTGATCGCCGGATGGGTGATTCTTCGTTCTGCGGTAATCAGCCAGAACACTTCACGTATTTCGATGACCTCACCAATGCGGCGCACCTCATAGCGTTTGCAAATTTCGTCCACCAGCAACGATGGTCCCGGAAAGATGCCGGCCCCCGCCTGGCCAAACGCCTTCATTAGTGCACCGTCATCGAACTCCCCCATCAGGCGCGGCGTCAGTCGCTGCTCGTTCAGCCACTGATCGATCCGGGCACGAACCGCAGCACCCGACCCCGGCAGCAGCAGATCTGCATTGTTCAGGCAGGCGGGGAAATCCTCCTTACCTTTGCTTACCCCCTCCCCGGCAAAGAAGGCCAGCGCGCTTTCACCCAGTTTGTGGTTGTGCCCCTTGATCGCCAGGCCGGACGGCATCGGCCGGTCGGCCACCACCATGTCGAGGCGATGTAGCGCCAGTTCGCCCAGCAACAGGTCAATCGGCCCTTCACGGCAAACCAGCCGAACCGGTTCGGGCAATTTGCCGACCGGCGCCAACAGGCGATAGGCGAAGGATTTGGGTACCACATCGGTGATACCGACCCGTAATACCGGTAGCGGCTGTTGCCGCCGGGTGCCAAGAGTCAACTTCATTTCATCGCCGAGTTGCAGAATCTCATCGGCGTAGGACAAGGCCATGCGCCCGGCCTCGGTCAGCTCAAGACCGCGTCCGGCCGGACGAAACAGCACGGCGCCAAGATCTTCTTCAAGCTGGCGGAGCTGGCCACTGATCGTCTGTGGGGTTAGCGCCAGGCGCTCGGCGGCACGGGCAACGCCACCCATGCGCGCTACCGTCCAGAAATTTCTCAGGTGTCTCAGGTTCATGGCACTCTTCGGTATTTACCGATGCATAAATAAGGAAATATCGTCTTTATTAAATCATCTTTGCACCCTATCTTGCACCTGTCACCACCGCTGAAAGGAAGATGCAATGAAAATCGACATTCGCACCCAAGGGTTTGAACTGACGGACGGCTTGCAGGCGCACACCGAGCGGCGCATCCGCTTTGCCCTCGACTGGGCCCGGCACGATGTCCACACGATCAAGCTGAACTTCTCAGACATCAACGGCCCGCGGGGTGGAGACGACAAACGTTGCCGCTTGCGCATTCCCTTGCCGCACATGCGCGATGTGATCATCGAGGATACCTCTGCCGACCTGTATCTCGCCGTCGACCGTGCCATCGACCGCGCCGCGCGCACCCTCGAACGCCGCCTTTCCCGGCAACGCGAATTCGGCCCGACGCTTTCACTGGCTGCTTACGAATAACGTTAATTCGGACCCGCATCCGGCGACCAGGACATGACCGAAGCAATAGCCCCTTCCTTCCCGGCAAGCGCCCGCGAGCGCCTGCGCGATTTCATCGAACACCCCCGAGTGCAAGGTGTCATCATCGCGCTGATTTTGCTCAACGCCGCCCTGCTTGGGCTGGAAACCTGGCCCGCCGCGATGGCGGCGGCCGGTCCGGCGATTCGGATGGTCGACCAGTCCATCCTGGCAGTATTCGTGATAGAAATCGTACTGCGCCTTTACGTACACCGGCGCGCCTTCTTCCGCGACCCCTGGAGCCTTTTCGATTTCACAGTGGTCGCCATCGCCCTGCTGCCAGCAACCGGGCAACTGTCGGTGCTGCGTGCCCTGCGGGTCCTGCGAGTGATGCGGTTGCTGACCATGGTGCCGTCGATGCGGCGCGTGGTTGGCGCCCTGCTCGGGGCGATTCCCGGGCTGCTCTCGATCCTGCTCGTGTTGCTGGTGATCTATTACGTTTTCGCGGTGATCGCCACCAACCTGTTCGGCGCGGCCTATCCCGAATGGTTCGGCCATCTCGGCCGCTCGCTCTACACGCTGTTCCAGATCATGACGCTGGAAAGCTGGTCGATGGGTATCTCGCGTCCGGTGATGGAGAACTTCCCCTACGCCTGGGCTTTCTTCATTCCGTTCATTCTGGTGGCGACATTCACCATGCTGAACCTCTTCATCGCCATCATCGTCAATGCCATGCAGGATTTCACGACGCACGAGCAGGAGGAAACCGTCGCCTCCACCGGGCAGATGCACGTGCGGCTCGACGCCGACCTGCACACCGAGATGAGCGGCATACGCGACGAGATCCGCGAACTGAAGGCGCTGCTGGTGACGCGAACGAATCTGAATTCCATCCCCGGAGAACCCGCATGACAATAGAGCAGTAACAGTATCTGCCGCAGATCGAGCAGAAAGCAGCGACGCTTGACGCCGGGCAGGTGATTGCGCTGATGCGTGCCTGATTCCCGATGGCGCCATCAACGATGGCAACTGCAAGACATGAAGTTCCGCCAGTAAGCACTTACGTTTTTCCACCCCCCAAGGAGATTGAAATGAAACTGAACCATCCCCGCGCCCAGGCGATCCCCCTGCCCCACGGCGGTGTCGAGTCCGTCCTCTCCGCCAACAGGGTGATCCGCAACACCTATCTGCTATTGTCGCTAACCCTGGCCTTCGCGGCCGGCGTGGCTGGCGTGTCGGCAGCCCTCAAACTGCCGCATCCGGGCATCCTGCTGACGCTCGGAGGCTTCTTCGGTCTGCTGTTTGCCGTTCACCGGTTCAAGAACAGCGGCGGAGGAATCCTCGCAGTTTTCGCGCTGACCGGCTTCATGGGCTACACCCTGGGCCCCATCATCAACCGCTATCTGGGCCTGCCCAACGGGGGCGAGATCGTCATGCAGGCGATGGGCGCTACCGCTGCGATCTTCATTGGCCTCTCGGCCTATGCGCTGACGACGAAGAAGGACTTCAGCTTCATGGGCGGCTTCCTGATGGTGGGTATTCTGGTGGCTTTCCTGGCCGGTCTCGCGGCAATCTTTTTCGAGATTCCCGCCTTGTCACTCACAGTTTCGGCAGCCTTCGTGCTGTTGATGTCCGGCCTCATCCTTTACGAGACCAGCAATATCATCCATGGCGGAGAAACCAACTACGTGCTGGCTACCGTGACGCTGTTCGTCTCGCTCTTCAATCTCTTCACCAGCCTGCTGCACTTGCTCGGTTTCATGAGCGGGGACGACTGAAGCGATGCCCTCACCGATCCAGCGCCTGCGGGCGCTGGCGCCCAGCCGCGAGCAGCTTGAAGCCCATCGCTCACTGCGCGCGCTGGCGCCTTTTCTTTCCAATCCAAAACTGTGGCAGTGGTCGCGCCGGGGTGTTGCCGCCGGCGTGGCGCTCGGCCTGTTCATAGGCCTGCTGATTCCCGTCGCCCAGATTCTGATCGCCGCCGCCAGCACACTGATCACCAATCCCCTGACCTTTCCGCCGATCTATTACGCTGCCTACCAACTGGGCGTCTGGGTGACCGGCAGCAGCGCAGCCGTCACCTTCTCCCTGACCGACCCCGCCGCGCTCTGGGACAACATCGGGGCGATCGGCATTCCTCTGTTTACCGGCCTGGCAATCGCCGCCACCGGCGCCGCCATCGTCAGCTATGTGCTGATCTCGCAGGCTTGGGCCTGGCGTACAGCGGCGAAACGGCGAGGCACACGCACATGAGGCAGTTTTCCTCACTCACCGTTGCACGATCACATGCTCGAGTGCAACCCCCGGAAATTAGCGGCGGTTAGAAATAGAATTTGGGGTCTGAGGTGCAGTGGAACAGTTATGCAAATTCACCATAACCGTTCCATTGCTACCAAGACCCCTAGTTCACAGATTGACTCGGTGGCGCAGCGTTGGCGGAACTGGTCGATGAACTTGGCCGGCACGCCCTTGAATATGTCCGTGACCAAGCCGATAGCGTCGATGGCCTGGCGCCGTTCGAGACCGAGAAGCAGGTTGTTGCGGCTGGATTTGCCGAGATCGGCTTTGAGCTTCGTGAATATCGAGGCGGTGTCGGTCGTGAGTGTACTGTCATCGAAGGCGTCGGAATCATCGCCCGCCAGCATCCGGTTGATGACTGCCTTGCTGGCGGCTGGCAGCCGCGCGTACATTGTTTCCTGAAGGTGATGTTCGAAGCCATGGAGGCGGATCGAATCGCGCGGTATAGCTCGCTTAGCGCTGGCGGCTCCATTCGCTGCACGCTGAACCACTCCAGCGCGACATCAAGCCCGTGACGGGCTTGCGGGTCGAACGGCAGTACGTCGCTGGTCAACCACTCGCGCAGGCGGACGAGATCTGAGCCTGTCGGAAGCTTGTAGCCGAGAAAGCGGCGGATCACCTGACGATGTCTTTGGCTTTGCCGGCTGTCAAGTTCATACGTCAATAGCGTGGCCGCATCAATGCTAACTTGTTTGGCCAACGCCTCAACAACGGGTGCAACGATTTCATCCAGCCGCTCTGGATAACGACCGTTGACTCGACGGAATTTGAGTTGCAGGGCGAAGCCGCGTCGCCCCCAGCGTTTCCGTCACCTGCGCCTCCAGTACTTGATTGAGCACCGCTTCCACCAGTTTCGCCAGCCCGTCCTGCCCGTTTAAAAGCCCTGGCAGCAAGTCCGTTCCTACGCTAACCTCATACCCAGTCATCGCTTCTCTCCTTCGGTTATCGATCGTCTCGCAACGTCAGTTTACCGAATCGAAGCGGTGGCTACCTGCCACCCGATTTACAGCAGTTTAGGGACTCAATCAGCCCTTCAATTGATCAGTCTTTGCGGACATCTTTTTCGGACGCCGTACCACCCGCTGCGCTTGGATCTTTCCACGTCTTAACGGCTTCGATCAAGCCGCGCTGCTGCTCCTTCAACGCCGCAACTTGGCCACGCCAGTTTGCGGCTTCCTCGCGGGCTTTGCCGGCCTCCTTGCGCGCTTCGTCGCGCTCGGCTTGCGTCGACGTTAGGCGTTCGGCGGCCCGGTGCGCCTCCTGCGCGGCGGTCTTGCGCTGTTCCTGGTGGGTCTGGTCGGCCGCCTCGGCTTTGGCCCGGACGGCTTTAGTCTCGTTGCGCGCTTGAACAGCATCCTCGTGGGCAAGATCAAGCTCTGTCCGCAAATCAGCCGCTCGGCGATCGATTTCGACGGCCCGCTGCTCGGCGATGGTTGCCCGATTCTCGGCTGCCAGCTTGGCACTCAACGTTGCATCAAGCTGTTGCGCGAGTTTGGCCGCCCGCTGCTGCTCGGCCTGATGCCTTGCGGCAAGTTCCCCGATCTGCTGATGCGCGGCCTCCAGTTCCGCCGCTTGAGCCTCGTAGGCATCACCAAGTTGCTTGTTGAGCGTTTCCGCCTCAGCCCGCTCGGCTTCCCACCCAGATTGTGCGGCGCGCAGCGATTCGTTTGCCGTGTCTTGGGCGGACTGCCACAAGGCGGCCAGCGCCTGACTATGAAGCTGATGAACTGCATCCGGAACGGGGATGGCTACCGGTGCCGCCTGGGCAGTCTGTGCACGCCGCCACTGCTTCATCGCGGTAGCCGCATCGTTCATGTTGACCTTGGACGCCTTACGGACGGCATCGACCGTCGGGAAGGTCCCCCGGCCAGCCTGCTCATAGAGTGTATCGGCGGCAGAGAAAACGCGGTCGCGGATGTCTTTGTTTAGTTCCATGCTTGCGGCTCCTTCGGCATCATCAGGCAGCGATAATAACATTAGAAGTAATATTATTATTATTACTATTCTTACTTGTCAATCATTGCGTGGGTTGAGGTTCGTTGGTTTAGTGGTTTAGAACAGGCCGCTGACGGATAAGGAGGGCCACCGCGATGACGATCACCGATTGGATTACCAAGGAAGATGGGCCGGCTCTATTTTTTTCTTGGAGTCCAACCCTCCGTTCCCAGGCTTAGCCTGGCGCTACAAGGGTTCGCCACGCCGGGCTGAGGCCCGCCCTCGACCTGGCTTTCAGCCGGCAATTTCCGTGCCCGGCTTTTGGCCGCCATCAACAGATAGTCCTGAATCCGTGTTCGTTAAACTTCAAACCTCACCTGTAGGTACCGGCGCAAGATTATCTCGCTGGCCGCCCTTCAAGAAGTGGCCGAATCTGCTGTTCTCGGGGCTGAGTTATCCCCCTCGCCCCCAAAAAGTTGGCGCTGGCGAGACGGCGCTACGTCATTTTTATGTTCTTGCGCAAGCGGGTTCCTTCCGCAGTGGCAAAATGAGGTCCGACAACACAGTGGCGCATCTGCTTCGTCACGGTGACGCCGCCCTGAGCAAACGCTCCTGCAAGGCAATGAACACATGGGTGTGCGCCGCCACGCCGCGCCCGAAATCCAGCACCAACCGGCGGGCATGTTCTACACACTTCGCCGCCCGATACATGATCTCCTGTAACACCGTCTTCAGTCTTCTGCGCTTGGCTGGATGTCGGATCGGTGCGATCTCGCCCGTCAGCCCCAACTGCCCCAGCAACCGCAGGCAGTTGTAGGCAAAAGACGCCAGATGGACGATGGCATCGTTGGTGGCGAATTTGCCGGAAGGCAGCCGCTCCAGGTCCAGATCGCTCTTGATCTCGGAATGGAACTGCTCGTGCGTGCCATGGTGCTTGTACAGGGTGATGACCTCATCGGCCTTGATGTCGAGGCTGGTCCACCAGCCCGAGAGTTCAATCTCGGGCACTAGCAGACGTTGCCCCTTTTTGTCGATGGTGCGCTCAGTCACTTGAACGACCAGACGGAACTCGCGCTTGGCTTTTTGCCAGGCGCGCTCGACGTTGAGCGATAGCAAGGCGACGCGTTTGCCAGGACGGGCTTCGACAAAGGTACCTGCCGCTTCCGCTCGGGCCACCCAGGCGTCCTTGTCCTGCTTGCGCGGATTCCATTTGGTGATGAAGTCGAAAGAGCGCCCCAGCGCCGCCCAGCGCGCTTTCTCCTCAGCTTGCATGAACAACAGGTGGGCGCCATCGAAGCCGCTGTCCTTGCGCAGGAGTGCTTTGGCCTCCTTAGGGCACAGGCGTTCAATGCGCGGAAAGACACGCTCAAGGAAATAGTCCGTCTCGCAGGCCGAGTGCTGCTTGCCGGCACGCAACTCCAGACCGATGTTCCAGCTTTCGTTGCCAAGGTAAGCGGCAATCGGCGTGTAGCCATTGACGCCCTGGTAGGTGCGGCTGACGTATTCCTTCCTGGTATCACTGTTATCCATGACGAAGGTGTCGATGTCGCAGCAAACGTAGCCGTGGTGCGCAGTGATGGGGGCTGCGGTACGCTCCAGCAGGCGCAAGGAGAGTTCGTCGGTGAGTTTGCGCAGTTCCGCACTCTTGGCGTCAAGCCGCTGACGCATCCAGACACTGCCAGGGACTTTGGACAATCCCAGCGCCCCCTTGAAGAAGCGATCACTTCGAAACGCTTCGATGGCATCGAAGTCGCTTTTGCCCAGACTCAGCAGGCCAACCATCGATTTCACGATATCCGAGGTGCGCATGCCTTGCGACACCGGCAGCCGAGGATCAATCACCGTATCAACCTGCGCCGCCTGGCAGCATTGGCCGATCAAGGCCAGTCCAGAATAAGAGGTCAGATAGAGCTTGCTGGTTTGTTTGACTTCGAAGCGGGGCATGGTCAAATGGGTGACGTGTGACGATGTCGAATGCTCACATAAATTCAATGGGTTGGACTTTATGAATGACAAATACATACTGATTCAGGATAGTGTTATCAAGCTTACCTTGGAGCAAGACGAGCAGGTCATTCTCCAGAGTCCCCTTACCTGCCTTCCAGTTCTCCGCCTGTTCTACCGCCAGGCGCCGTTTGGCCGGCAACGCCTTGGCTTAGTCCGAAAGTTTGCAGGCAAAACCGGGTTCCTATCGGATCGTACCTTAGCGCGATAGAGTTCAATACCGTTTAGATAAAGCGGGAACATTTTTTGGGCAACATTTGCTTAGTTTCTGTTCCTGACGCAGGAAGGGCCGAAATGGTCGGGAGATTCTGTTTTGGGGGAATGGGTTGTGCCGGTGCTGCTTTTGGAAGCGTGTGGGTTGTGGTATCTGCGTGGTGAGAGTAGATGGGTGTTGAGAAAAGGGGCGCGACGGCGCAACGCTTTTCGGGGCCAACAGACCAGGCCGAGAGGCGCGAGGTTTTTGTTGGAAAGGGGAATCTTGAGGGTGGCATTTGAACACGTGCAAGCTTATTGACTGACGTCGTCGGGTTATGTATTTTGAAGAATTTTTCGATCTAATTTTTATGGCGATTAGTAGATCGCACAAATCGTTGCCAGTAATTTTATAGTTACGTTAAACTATAGGTTGTTCTGAGGTGATAACTTCTGAGAAATTCCATCGGGCCCGGTGGGTTGCGAGCCCAGTCGAGAAGCTGCTGGGATGATGGTGTAGCAGCGTAACGAGGTAACGTTTTGGTGCGAGGGCGTTCAGCTCGTGGTGTTATCGGTTCGACTTGCACGCGTGCAAATGCAGGAGGCTGTGGATGGCAAAGATTCTTACGGTGTTCAATCAGAAGGGTGGTTGCGGCAAGACAATGACTGCGATGCAGCTTGCTGGTACGTGCGCCATGCGCGGGTATTCGACGCTGGTGGTTGACATGGATTCCCAGGGAACGGCATTGGTGTGGTCGACCGTCAAACCCGATCCGCGACTGAGGCTCAAGGCGACGGGGTTTCCGGCGAAGGTGGAATCGTTCGCTCCGCTTGGGCGTGGGATGGTTCGCCCGGTGGCGGACTTGGCCCTCCTCTACGATCTGATCATCATTGACACTCCTCCCACTGTGGCTTCGGAGGCGCCGTGGGCCGCGTTGCAGATTTCCGATTTGGCGCTGATCCCGTTTGTTCCAACGGCAGCGGACATGTGGGCGAAAGAGGCTCGCGTACTCGCCAGGAGGGCCATGGAGCAGAACCCGGATATCCGCGGAGTCTATCATCTACCGTCGATGGTCCGGCGGGGAAACACGATCGCTGGAGTGCTCGATCAGTTTAGAAGTGACCCGGAGGTCGCCCTGCTCAGTTCGACCGTCAGCCTTCTTAATGCTTACCTGGATTCGCAGATGCTTGGTTTGTGTGTGGGACAGTTGTCGAGTTCGTCGACCGCGGCGAAGGAAATGTCGGCGCTTTCCGACGAGGTCCTCGGCCTGCTCGGCTTATCGAAGTGGGTGGAAGGGAAGCGAAAGGGCAAGGGATGAGAAAAATTGATATGGCTGAGCAGGCGCGCAAGGCAGCAGAGGCTGGTGACAGGTTCTCGCGGGCGGAGGCTGTTCTGGATCAGCGGCCTACCGCGTTCCATCAGCCGTCGCGGAACCCGGCGGTGGTGGTGTCGTCTGGACTCGCGGTTCCAGGGGACAAGAGAAGCGGCCGCTTTGAACGTATCCCGGTTGATCTGATCGATGCCAATCCGTACAACGCCCGGAGGATCTATCGGCCGCAGCGAATAGGCGAGCTATCCGAGAGTATCGTTGCCAATGGGCAGATGCAGCCTGGAATAGCTACGATGCGGGACAGCGGAAGATACGTGCTGGTGGCAGGTCACTATCGGCTAGCCGCGATCCGGCAAGCCGGCCTGCCAACGATGGACGCGATGGTGCACGATGGCCTCTCGGATCGGGATCTCTTTGAATACAGCTATCGGGAGAACTCGGAGCGTGACAGCCAGTCGGCCCTTGATGATGCGATGGCCTGGCGAGAGATGCTGGACCGGAAGGTGTACCCGAATGAAACTGCCCTCGCCGGTGTTGTCAGAAAATCCTTGGCAAATGTAAACCGGACGCTCTCCATTCTGAAGCTGTCGGGACCCGTCCTCGATTTGGTCGGCCAGAACCCGGAAACATTCCCGATGTCATGTCTTTCGGAATTGGTTCTGCTTGAAGCAGTTGCCGGGACGAAAACAGCTATTGTTTTTGCGGAAAAGGTTGGACAGGGCGAGATAGGACGAAAGGAAATCATCGAGGCCAGGACGAGAATCGAAACCCCGAAAAGCCGCAAGAGGAAGGAAATTTCTCGACAATACAAAATTCACGTTGCGAACGGAATACAGATTGGGGCGTTGAAAGAGTGGGATTCTGGTCGGGTGTCGCTGGACGTGGTGGTATCGTCCGCTGCTGATCGCGTTGCACTGATCAACGAGTTGAAAAAACGATTCTCGATTGGTGATGCATGAGAAAGCTTTTTGATGAGGATTGGTCTTCCCTTGGCGTGTTGCTTTGAGTGGGAAAGCTCGTCTTATCGGTGATAGCAGTTTGGGTTGTGGTGGTTTTGAGAAAGTGTCGTTCGTCTATAGCGCGGGATCGGCCTAAGGTGGTAGGGTTTGCAACGGTTTCTCTAAAGACGCTTTTTTGAACGAGTCAAGTCCAAAATCTGCTGTAAATACTCTTCGATCCGATGAATGACGAATGGTTTTCAGCTAGCGAGGGCAACAACGTTGTTGCCCTCGCTAGCTGCGGCGCGGGAAGCCGCCCACTCCTTGAATTCATCCATGTCGAGGTACTTCCGTTCCTGCCAAGCCTCGTTCTGTTCGGCCAGCAGGGCGCCGATCAGGCGCAAGGCTGACTCGTCGTTGGGGAAGATGCGGATCACGCGCTCCCGCCGGCGAATTTCCTCGTTGAGCCGCTCCTGCATGTTCGTTGTGCGTAGCCGCTTGCGATACTTCTCGGGCAAGACCATTACCGCCATGGCATCCTCGAATCCTGCTTCGAGGCAGGCCACCGCTTTGGGGGCGCTCTTGGCGAAGCGCTCGGTGAATTCCGCCAGGCGGCGCTTGGCCTCGACCAGATCGGGCGCCTGCAGCACGAGCTTGACGGCAGCTGCCACCTCGGCGCGGTGGCGGGTGTTGCATTGGCCCAGAATGTTGCGCATCAGATGCACCTGACAGCGTTGCCAGCTGGCCCCTGAAAGTGCCGCGCTGCCGCTTCACGCAGGCCGCCGTGGTCGTCCGAGATGATGAACTGCGTGCCCTTGAGGCCGCGCCCTCTGAGCCAGCGGAAGGTCTCGTCCCAGGTGGCGAAGCTCTCGGTGTCGCCGATCCGCACGCCCAGAATCTCCCGGAAGCCATCGGAGCGGATGCCTGAGACGGTCAGCACGGCACGCGAAACCACACGATCTTCTTGCCGACTCTTGATCAACAGGGCATCGACCAGCACGAAGGGATACTCGCCGTCCAGCCGCCGTTCGTTGAACGCGCTGACCCGCGGTTCCAGTCCGGCGCACAGTGCGCTCACCATCGATTTGGAGAAGCTGGCGCCGCACAGCTCTTCGGTGATCGCCGAGACCTTGCGCGTCGAGACACCGTGCACGACCATTTCCATGAGCGCCAGAACGAAGGCCTGCTCGCTCCGCTGGTAGCGCTTGAAGATGTCCGTCGAAAAGCTGCCGTCCCGCGTCTGCGGCACCAGCAGCGTCACCGGCCCAACCCGCGTGTAAAGGGTGCGTGGCCGGTAGCCGTTGCGATAGCCGGCCCGTTCGTCCGTGCGCTCGTGCCGCGTCGCCCCCAGCGTTTCCGTCACCTGCGCCTCCAGTACTTGATTGAGCACCGCTTCCACCAGTTTCGCCAGCCCGTCCTGCCCGTTTAAAAGCCCTGGCAGCAAGTCCGTTCCTACGCTAACCTCATACCCAGTCATCGCTTCTCTCCTTCGGTTATCGATCGTCTCGCAACGTCAGTTTACCGAATCGAAGCGGTGGCTACCTGCCACCCGATTTACAGCAGTTTAGGGACTCAATCTTTGAACGTGTTGCTTGCTGCTGAGGTTCACTGTAAGGACGAAGGTTTGTGTTGTGTGCTTTGTTGAACTGATGGTGTGGTTTCCGAAGAGTGAAGCAGGGGTTGCGTGCCGTTCGGCGACCGATTGCTTGGTTTGCAGTTGCTTGGACGGTGAAACGTTGTGTTTTTGGTGACAGTGGGTGCTGTATTAAAGACGATTAAAGAAGATTACCTAGCTGTGGATAATGCGCGCTATCGCTGCATTGGCAAGCGTTTCAGCGGGGTCGGTGTTCACCGTTCGGACGATGTTTTTTCACTCTTGCGACGACGTTTGTTCACCCATAGGCTGAGCTTTGACACTCAAACGACGAGGTTCCGTTCACTCATCGGACGACGTAGCGTGGGCTCGTTCGTCCCGGCGTAGGCGCGAGATAGTGGGTTGGAAGGGTTACGGCTATGGCCTCCGGTTGTGCGGGCGGGACATGGCTACCGGTGGAACGAGGTGACGGTATCACCGTTGGAACGTCGTTTGGCATGGAGACGCCGGTACTAAGTGAGGGTAGGGGAGGGCGTTGCGGGTGTGTTCACTGATACGCCGACGTTTGCCACTCATAAGACGACGTTTGGCGCTTATAAGGCAGTTAAACTTCGGAAAGCTTTTCGATGAGGAGGACGGTATGGCGCTCAGCAAAATCCAGGGCCTCTCCTGTGGTTGATGAAACCGGGGAAGATGGTATGTCGCCCGTGCCCGAAGTGATCAAGGTTGCCGAGAGGTTGAGGGAAAGCGCCAGGGCGAAGAACGCTGGCCGGGATGTGTCTTCCGTCTTCCAGGTGGTGGTCCAGCTTCCTCTTTGGGAGGAGCGCGTCCGCGGTCTGCCGAATTCGCTTGCCCGTTCCTCGCTCTTTACGTCGGCCAATCGGAGTGTGGAGCGCGAGAATTTCAAGCGCCGCAAGATAGCGACCCTTCGTGGGGCCGAAATTTTCTACACCGGCGAAGAGTTACGCCAGGACGACGGCGATGTATTTTTGCAGATTGTCCATCTCGCGCGTCAGCAGCCGTTGGGGGATGTCGTGGAGTTCTCGGGCTACGCCTTGCTCAAGGATCTTGAATGGACGACGTCAAAGGGCTCGTACGAGCGCCTTCGAGACAGCATCAACCGACTTTCCTCTACGACCGTACTTGTCAGGACCGATGGTTCTGCAGGCCATCCTGAGAAGGGTTTCGGCGGATCGCTTGTGCGGAAGTTCGAATGGAATGCCAATGCTGATCGGGGTACGTCCCAGTGCTGGCACATTTGGCTGGAACCTGAGATCGTTGTCCTCTTCGGCCGTGATACCTATACCAGGATCGACTGGGCCCAGCGCCTACAGTTGCCACCGCTTGCCAAGTGGCTGCACCAGTTCTACTTCACGCATGAGAAGCCGATCGGATATAAGGTTGAGACGATCAAGACGTTGTGCGGGTCTCGCATCGCCGTCCTGGCGAAGTTTCGCTACAAAATCCGTGAGGCCCTCGCTTTGCTCGTCGAGGTCGGATTCATTGTCTCGTACGATATCGACTCCCGTACCGACATCCTCAATGTTGTCCGAGCTCCGCGCCGGATCGCCTTGACGGATGTGATCGAAGGCAAATGCACCAAGCACTGAACGACGTCTTATCGGTGATACCTCCAGAGATTCACGGGTGTCCCGACGTTGCGCCAGATCGTGGTTGTCACGGTGGCGCATCGGTGATCGTGTGTTTTTCCGTTTCGTGATGCTGTTGGTCGCGGTCCTTGTGGATGTAGCCTTCAGTCGTTGAGAAGCTCGCGTGCCGCAGGTTGCGCTGCACGATGAAGGGATCAACGCCTCGGTCAATCTGGTGACTCGCCGAGGTATGCCTCAGCCAGTGCGTCGATCCAGAATCAATCTGCCTGGCCAGATCAGGCTGAGCGGCCGCGACGCTGTTGGCCGTCTGGCGACACACCTCTTTGACGATCGCGTAGATTGCTCGATCGGAGAGCGGGCGTCCGGCACCGATGAGGTCCATCAGCAGCGGTTCATCCGTGCCGCTGGGGGGTAGGGCAGGGCGGCCGGTACTCTCCCGATACGACTTGATTGCTTCCAGAGCGTCCGCAGGCAGGGGGACCTCACCCTCAACGCCGCCTTTGCCGAGCACTTCAAGCCACCATTGGCCGCGTTTGAAACGAAGATGCGAGGTGCGTGCGTTGGCCATTTCGAAACGCCGCAGGCCGGTCAGATAGAGGAAGGAAAAAAGGAACCGCGTGCGGTAGTAGTGTGCAGCCTCCCGCGCAGTCTCCTTTGGCATGGCCTCGATGCACTCCTTCAACGTCGCCCAGGCCGCCGCGTCGAAGTAACGTTCCTGCCCTTGCCGCCGGGCTTTCCTGGTACGCTTTGCTGCCGCCCTCAACGGATTAGCGTGGACATAGCCGATGGCTGCCAGGTGCTCGAAGAGACCAAACAGAATCGTCGTGGTCTGCTTCGCGGCGGACTTCGATAGTCCCGAGACGAAGGGACGCCAGGTGGGGTTTGGCGAACCATTGGGCAGCAGGCGCGTCACCCGTCGTACTTGCCGACACAAGGGGTTAGGCGATCCGTCAGGCAGCGTCCGTGGCTCGGTCTGCAGGCACCACAGATCCACCGGCTGCGGGTCGGCCAAGAAAGCCTTGTAGGCCAGCACGTCCTCGACCATCAGCCCTGGCAGATCCTTGCCGTGCCAGGTGGCCCAGAGCATCAACCGCTCGGCCTCCCGGCGATAGCTGTCAAGCGTGTGGTGGTTATCCGAGTACTTTGCTAGCCAGGTGGCGACCGCTTCATGATCGTTACTGGCTGCCGTCAGCCTCGGCCCGGAAAGTGCTTGGTTTCGCGCAGGCTCGGCGGGGAAGGGCAGGGGGTGGGTCATGTCACTGTCTTCCCCCTGCCTTCTCAATCAGGACGGACGCTTTGGCCAGCAGCCGGGAGTGTGGATATTGTCGGTAAACCTCAGCGACCAAGGCGGCATGGCGATCGGTGTCGAACGGTGACTCCAGTTGTTGCTGCAGGATCCGGTGTAGCAAGGCGCTGGCGTGTTTCGAGTACGTCACGAGTCGCATGTCCTTTACCAGCCCACTTTCCCCTTCGACGAGGACCAGCGACAGAGCCTGGTAGGCGCTCGGGAGGTGCGGCAGGAGTTCACGATCTTCCGGCGCCACCAGATGGAGTGCGAAGGTCTGGTCGGACCAGTCCATCAGATTCTCGATCTTGAACAGAATTAACAACACTGCCTGCCTGAGGTAGAAGCCGACATGCACCTGACCCTGGAGGAAAGCCGTGATATCCCGCTCGCTCAGTTTGCCAAGGCACAGTTGCAGCATGTGGTACCCCCCGGGGTAACGGTATTCAAAGCGCCCATCGGGCCACGTGGCGACGCCATCCATAAACGGCCGATCAAGTGCCAGTACCCAGGGCTTTGCAGATTCCTGCACGAACGAACTCCTCTTCGTGAAACAAATCGGTCCGTGGAACATTTAATGGAAATCCTGCGCCACGCCTATCTAGCTGTTTTATAGACGGTTTAAGGTGTTTCCCTGCAATTGTTCCACGGCACAGCTGGCTTTATGGCGGCAGGTTGCAGCAAACCACCGCTGGATGCTGCCGAATGAAGTCATTATAGAGATAATGACTAAACCATGGCATGAAGCGTCTTATTATAAGCGTTGTACGTCCGTTACAATATGTTATCGTTAACATCTCGGAGAATTCCTCCGGAAGTTCGTCGTGACAGCGAACAGACGCGAACGTACCAAACGATCAGAAAACGATCGCGCCAATCAGGCGTTTTGTCAAACCGAAGGAGGCAAGTTATTATTGTTTGTAGAGCTTTAAAGAGCATGCTACAAGCAGTTCATTATAGAACGAGGTCATTCATGCAAAATATGACGTTAGAGCAGTTCCGCGCCACAGTTGAATCCGGCGGAATCCTGTCAGTTGTCCTCAAGGCGCAGGGGCCGGCCTTCGCGATCCAGGCAGAAACTCAGCGCGGCGATGCTGTACTGGTCGATACCCGCCGGAAATTGCCGCGCCTGTTCGGTGATCCGCGCAAGGCGTTGGCCCTGCTGCGCGAGATGGGCATCAGAAAGGCGGCTGTCGATACTGAAGCTTGGCGACCCGAGCAGGCCGATTCCTTGCATCCGCCCAGGCCAGACAAGTCGGTGAAGCTGAAAGCCGCGCACGAAGCTGCTGAACTCAAGCGTGTCCTCGACGAACGGATAGCAAGCGCCGACGCGCAAGGCGCAATCTGGCATGAAGCAGAGGACGTTTTCGCCGAGTTGGCAGCGGCTCATGCGGGTTAGGCTGTTCGACCAGGCCAAGGCGGATTTGGTGGCGCTTGGGCAATATTATTGGGACGTTGGCGGTGATGCTCTGGCGCGCAAGATGGTGGCACGGATCAAAACGCCACTGCTGTCGCTCAGGGACAATCCGGACATTGCTCCATCGTATGAACTCGCGCCAGGTATTCGCCGCCTGGTGGTCGCGAACGGCGCGTTCTTGGTGTTCTATCGCGTGCGTGCCGATGTCGAGGTGCTGCACATTCGCCGCGCCGAGCGGGATTCTGCAACAGGAGATGAACTGGGGCAGGTCGCCATATAAGAATAAAACGTCCGGAAAAAAGCGTCCTACGTCTGCTATTTGACGTTTGACCGCCAACAGACTATCCTCAGCGAGGAACCGGGCACGCAACGCTGCCCGAGCGTCGGGCACTGCTATTCAAGGAGACGGGATATGGATACGCTGCAGGCACAGATCATCGAGCAGGAAATCCATGACCTCAGCGGCTTGCTGTGCGATTTGTACCGTCGCGTCGCCGAGAATGCGCCGGAGCGTGCTGGCGAGATCGCCGGGGCGCTGCAAGCCAACGCCCGGCAGTTTGCCGAGATCCCCTGTGGCACGCACTAGCGCGGTCGAGTACGAGCGGGTCGCAGAGGCCTGCTCCAACCTCTTTCTCGAAGGCAAGAGTCCGTCATTCGAGTCGGTCTACGAGCTGATTGGCCGCAAGGGCGGCGCCAAGGTTGTCCAGGGGATGATTGCCGACTGGCGTAAAGAGATGGCCAACCGATTCATGGCCGGCCGTACCAACCCCGATCTCCCGGAAGCGTTGATCACCGAGGCCGACAAGGTGCTCACCGTCGTCTGGCGTCTGGCACTGGAAAAGTCCGATGCCGCGTACGCCGACGAACGCGCTCAGATCGACCAGGTCCGGGTTGACATGGCGGCCAAGGTGGCACAAGCCCAGGAACGCGCCGCGGAGTTCGAGCGCGAAGCCCTTTCCTTGCAGGGAGAACTGCAAACACTACAAGTGAGACTGCAGGGAAGCCAGGCGGAGATTGAGGACCTGCGGCAGCGCCTGGCCGATACCACCACCCTCCTTCGCGCCCGTGACGAGCAGATCGGCCAGATGCGTGAAGATGGCGGCCGGCTTGCCAACACTCTGGAGAGTGAGCGACGTAATCACGAAATCGAATTGCTAGCCGAGCGTGAGCGACACGACCAGGCAGTGAACGCCGAACGGCAGCGGGCCCACGAATCGGTCGAGCGCGAGCGGGAAATTGCCGCCGGCGAACGCCAGTACCTGATGCGCCAGACCGATGCGATCAGGCAAGCGGCCAAGGCGAATGAAGCTGTCCTCAAAGAGCAACTCCAGGAGGCCAAGGCCTTCGCCGAGAGTTTCCAGGCGCGAGCCGGCCGGGCGGAAAGCGAAGCGGCGTTCTGGCGCGGCAAGGCCGAAGCAGCAGCGGAAGAATCCAGCCGCTGGCAGCGGTCGTCAGAGGATTCTTTGGTCAAGATAGAGGGTTTCCAAGTGCTCATCCGGACTCTGGAGAACGAGCTTGCCACGTCGGCAGAGAAACGAGCTACTCAGGAAAAACGGCTTACTGGCCTAGTGGGAGCGAAGCGGCGATTTGAGGACATATAAGTCCACGCTGATTCAGTGGTAGGTTCATCTAGGGAAGCGCTGATTTAATCGGTTTGCGAAATTTCAGACCCAATGCAATCAATAGCTTACGTTGCGTGTTCGACGCGAAAAAGGAATTAATCAGCGCCTCCCTAGGGGTTGTAAGCTGGAATCTCAAATTTTTCCTTCAGGCCAGCAAAGCCGACTCCTCGGTGGATGGCCTCCACAAGTCCTGAGTTTCTGGATCACTCCATGAATGGGTCGCGACAAGTCGGGTGGATTTAAACAAACGTCAGAAAAGTCCCATAGGTTTTTGAGCGATGGCGCGGCCTGAACTTCAGGTGAACTGAACCGCTCACGCCGGGGCATGGGCTTTGGCGGTCTTCATTCCGTGCTTCTTGAGCCAGTTGTGGAGATTCGCTTCAGTCGTGTGGTAACGCTGCGCGATGAATCTCTGCGTCGAGCCGTTGGCCAACAGGCTCTCGATTTCCGGTCGAAACGTATCCAGCTTGCTCTTGCCCGGTCCTTTGGGGCGTCCGAGCGTGAAGCCCTGTTCTTTCTTGAAGCGCAGCGCTTCCTTGGTCCGCTGCGAAATCAAATCGCGTTCGATCTCTGCCGCCATCGAGAATGCCAGGGCAATGATCTTGCTCTGGATGGTGTGGTCCAGCTGCCAATTTCCCTTCACCGAATAGACGCGGATGCCCTTGCGCGTCACCAGCACCAGAATCTCCATGCATTCGAGCATGCTGCGGCCCAGTCGCGACAGCTCAGCCACAATGATGGCATCGCCCCTCTGCAATTCCTCCAGCACCTGCGCGATCTGGCGTTCCCGCCATGGTGTGCGTCCTGAGGCAATCTCCTCGACGAAATGCACCTTGCCCAGATCGTGGTGGTTGGCAAAGCGGAGGATATCCGCCTTGTTCTTCTCGATGTCCTGGTCGAGGGTCGACACGCGCAGATAAGCGACCGTTTTGGGCGTCGTAGCAGCCACCTGTGTTGCCATGGTTACGCCATTCGATGAATACCTGAAAGTAATGCTTATCAGATAAGCATATGCATAGAAATATCAAGCATTATTGCCTAATCTTCCTTACCGGATAAACGATCGTTTTAAGAATAGACGATCCCTGCGTATGTTCCACCTGGTGAGGGCTCCCCATGCCAAGAATGAAGATCTTCAACACCCTGGAGAAAGAGGCGTTCGAGTCCCCGCCGGTGCTCAACAGCGCCGAGCGCAAACGGTACTTCTCTTTGCCGTTGATGCTCAAAGACTCGATGGTGAATTTGCGGACACCGACCAACAAAGTCTGCTTCCTGGTGGCGGCAGGTTACTTCAAGGCACGGCGCAAATTCTTCGGCTGCCAATTCCGCCAGGCTGATATCGAGTACGTCGCGAATCAGGTCGGCGTGAACTCGACCGAGGTTCGCGTCGAGACCTACAGCAAGGAAACCTGTGCCCGCCATCAGCGCGTCATCCTGAGCTACTTCAGCTGCGGTCCATTCGACGAAGCAGCGAAGAGCATCACCGCCAGGGAGATTGCAGCTCTGGTGCGCGTCCAGTTCCGGCCCAAGCTGGTGCTGCTGGAAATCATCCAGGTGCTGACCCACAAGAGAATTGCGATCCCCAGCTACAACGTGCTGGCTGACCTTATCGTCTCGGCGCTCAATCGGCACCAGCATACCCTCAGTGAAATCATCAACGAGTGCCTCAGCGAAAACCAACGCACCGGGCTCGACGATTTGTTGGAAAAGGCGCCCGGCGAGGGCTGGCGTTACCGCCTCACGTTGTTGAAAAAGCCTTACCAATCCACGCAGCCGGCGAAAATCAGAGCCAATCTGACAGACCTGGACACCGTGCAGACGCTCTATCTCGACCTGAAGCCGCTCGTGCAGCGCCTGGACTTGAGCTACGAAAGCATCCGTTACTACGCCTACTCGGTCATCAAGGCCCAGATTCCCCAAGTTTCGCGCCGCGCTGACGAAGACCGCTTCCTGCACCTGATTGCCTTCGTCGTATATCAGACCTTTAAGCTGAACGACACCTTGATCGATACGATGCTAAGCGCCGTGCAAGCGGCAGTCAACGCCGCGCAGAAGGACCAAAAGGACGTCTCCTTCCGGGAGCGCGACCAGCGCAACCAGTCCTTCGCCACCCTCGTCGAGCGGTTTCGGCAGAACGTCCGCGAAACGCTGTCCGCAATCAAGCATATCGTTGCCGATGCGCAATTGAGCGACAGCCAGAAGCTCGCTTTGATCGACGTAGCACTGAATGCGGACACTGCCAAGCCGGCCCAGGTCGAACAGCAACTCGACGAGTTCAAGCAAAACGCGGTGAAATTGCAGCAGGGTCCGGACTACTTCGCGCAGCTGGAAGCGCGCTCCCTCAAGCTGCAACACCGCGTCGCCGACATCGTGCGCCAAGTGCAGTTCGCGCCCAACTGCGGCAAGCCGGCGTTGTGGGACGCGTTGCGCCATTATCAGCAGAAGGAGGGCAACGTTGACAAGAGCGCCCCTGACGATTTTCTGGCCGACGAACAGCGCGCCGCACTAACCGCCGAGGACGGCAAGTTCCGCGTCTCGCTGTACAAGGCGCTGCTCTTTGTCGAGATCGCCGAAGCCATCAAGTCTGGCGCGCTGAATCTGATCCACTCGGAGAAATACCGGTCCCTGGACGAATACCTGATCCCAAAGGCGGATTGGGAAGCCCACCGGGCCGAGTATCTGCAACGAGCGCAGCTTGAGGGCTTCGCCGACTGCAAGGCCACCTTGAGCGCGCTTGATCTGGCACTTGATGCCCGTTACCAGAAAACGAACCAGAACCTCACATCCGGTGAAAACCCGTATCTGACCATACGCGCCAACGGCAGCTTCCATGTCAGTACGCCCAAGCAAGAAGAGGTGGAATGCCTGTCCTTGGGGGCTTTCTTCCCGGATCGGAAATATATCCCCATGCTGGAAATGCTCGCGACGGTGGATCACGCCACCCACTTCCTCGATGAATTCGAGCATTGGCAAATCAAGTACCAACGCGCCAAGCCGACCAAGAAGATTCTGTTTGCCGGCATCATCGGCTATGGCTGCGATATCGGCCACCGCAAGCTGGCGCAGATTTCCAGGCAGATCGACGAGGGCGAGCTGGATAACGCAGTCAACTGGCATTTCTCGCTGCAGAACGTCCAGGGCGCCAACGATCGCATCCTGCGCTTTGTCGACCGAATGAGCGTGCCGAACATCTATCGGCGCAAACCTGACGTATTGCACACCTCCAGCGACGGCCAGAAATTCGAGGTGGCCGTTGACTCCCTGAATGCCAACTACTCGTACAAGTATCTGGGCAAAGACAAAGGCGTCAGCGTGGTGACGTTCATCGACATGCGCGATCTGATGTGGCACTCCACGGTGATCAGCTCCGCCGAACGGGAGGCGGCCTACGTCATCGACGGGCTGATGCACAACGACGTGGTCAAGAGTGACGTGCATTCGACCGACACGCACGGTTACTCGGAAATCATCTTCGCGGCGACCCATCTCCTGATGTTTGAGTTTGCGCCGCGGATCAAGGGCGTGGGCCGGCAGCAGCTCAGCGCGTTCAAGCACCGCAATCATTACGCGGAGCAAGGACACGTACTGCTACCCGACCGCTACATCCGCGAGCCCCACATCGAGGATCAATGGGATGAGGTTCTGCGCTTTATCGCGACCATCCGGCTGAAGGTGACGACCGCCTCGCAGCTCTTCAAGCGCCTGAACTCCTATTCCAAGCAACATCCGCTGTACCGGGCCTTGAAAGAATTCGGGAAGATTCCGAAGACGCTCTTCATTCTGAAATATGCTGACGATCTGGAATTCCGGCAGGCCATCGAGAAGCAGCTCAACAAGGTCGAGGCCTCGAACAAGTTCTCCAAGGCCGTTTCGTTCGGCCACAGCCAGGAATTCATCCAAAGCGAGAAGGAAGACCAGGAGATCGCCGAAGCTTGCCGGCGGCTGATCAAGAATGCGATCGTATGCTGGAACTACCTCTACCTTTCACGGGAGCTTGCCGCAGAAAAGAGCGAAGAGCGCATGGTGAAACTGCTCGAAGCCATTCGCCATGGCTCGGTCGCCACCTGGGCGCATTTCAACCTGCACGGGGAGTTCGATTTCTCGGATGAGCGAATGGTCGACTCGATGGGCTTGGCACTTCCCAAAAATCCGGCCTGGGTGTCGGGTTAAATTCGGGAGCTTCCAAATTGGCACAAAGCCTTTCTGGCTGGGGTATTACGAAAAATCCTATGGGACGTTTCTGACGTTTGTTTAATTGGACCCAATCAGTTCATGGAGGGCCTCAAGCGCCGCAACCCTGGGGAGATAGAGTTTCATCAGGCTGTCTATGAGGTGGCAGCCAATGTCTTTGACTTCATTGCGGACAAGGAAAAATACCACCAGATGAAGATCTTGCAGCGGATTGCTGAGCCCGATCGCGTCATCAGCTTCCGTGTCTGCTGGGAAGACGACAACGGCAACATCCGGGTGAATCGCGGTTACCGCGTACAAAACAACAACTCCATCGGGCCCTATAAAGGCGGGATCCGATTCCACCCGAGCGTCAATCAAAGCATCATGAAATTTCTGGCCTTCGAGCAGACCTTCAAGAACAGCTTGACAGGCCTATCGATGGGCGGTGGCAAGGGCGGCGCCGACTTTAATCCGCGCGGGAAGTCAGACAATGAAGCCATGCGCTTTTGCCAATCCTTCATGAACGAGCTTTATCGTCACGGCGGTGAGGATATAGACGTCCCGGCCGGTGATATCGGTGTCGGTGCTCGCGAGATCGGTTACATGTTCGGCCAATGGAAGCGCCTGACCAGCCGATTCACTGGGGTGTTGACGGGAAAGGGCCGCGAGTACGGTGGCAGCCCGATTCGTACGGAAGCGACCGGATACGGTACGGTCTACATGATGCAAGACATGCTCGAGCGCGTCGGCAACAGCGTCGAAGGCAAGACATGCCTTGTTTCTGGTTCCGGAAACGTCGCCACGTACGCTGTTGAGAAGATCAATCAGCTTGGAGGCAAGGTCGTGACCTTGTCCGACTCTTCTGGGTTCGTACACGACAAGCATGGTGTCGACGCGGATCGACTGGCGTTCGTTATTGATCTCAAGACCAAACGTCGTAGTGGTCTGGAAGAGTACGCCAAGGAGTACAACGCAGAGTTTCATCCCAACGCTCGTCCCTGGCTGGTGCCTGGCGAGCTCGCATTCCCCTGCGCGACGCAGAATGAGGTTAGCGAGGCAGATGCGAAGATGCTGATTGCCAATGGCTGTATCGGCGTTTCCGAGGGGGCGAATATGCCCACCGAGCAGGACGGAATTCATTTGTTCACCAACGCAAGAATCCTTTTTGCGCCCAGCAAGGCAGCCAATGCCGGCGGTGTCGCGGTGTCTGGTCTGGAAATGAGCCAGAACAGTGCGCGGATCACCTGGAAGGAGGATGAACTGCAGAAGCTTTTGCGCGAAATCATGAGCGGTATCCATGAGCGCTGTGTCGAGTATGGGCGGCTCCCAGGGACAAATCACGTCGACTATGTCAAAGGCGCAAACATCGCCGGCTTCATTAAGGTTGCCGACGCCATGATCGCCTATGGGGTCGTCTAGGCGCTGCATCGACCCCCGGGCTTCATACGATGAACGCGTTCGACCTGTTCGTGCGGTGGCTCGAACAAGAGCAGAAGGAAGGACTCCACCGGGCGTATCGACGTTCGGGAAGTTAAGCGCGTGGCGCCGGTGCAACGGTTGAACGTCTCGCTCCAGGACCACACAACCCTTCGGCTGCATCCTCCGGCGTCCTGATACTTTGGCGCGACGAGATGATCCTGCCGACAGTGTGCGGTGCCCCGGATCTAGCCTAGCCACGCGTTGCCGAAAAACGCCGCATTCGAGCTGTGAGGTTCCCTCGGTTTTTCGTCTTCCAAAGGGCGGGGTTCATGCTACCTGTTTCTCGTGATGCTTGGTGCTGAGCCACTGTTCCATGAACTGTGCAGGAGACAGATAAGCCAGGCTCGAATGTTGGCGTTTCCGGTTGTAGAACACCTCGATGTACTCAAGGCTGGTGGCCTTCATATCGGCATGGCTGCCATGCGGCACGCCATGTATGCGTTCGTTCTTGAAACTGTTGAACCAACTCTCGGTCGGCGCATTGTCCCAGCAATTGCCTTTCCGGCTCATGGAGCACGTCATGCCGTATGCCTTGAGCTTGTCCTGGAAAGCGTGGCTGGCGTACTGGCTTCCCCGGTCGGAGTGATGCATCAGGCCTGCCGCCGGTCTGCGGCGAAACCAGGCCATGGTCAGCGCATCCGTCACGATATCTGCGGTCATGCGCGGTTTGAGTGACCGGCCGACCACTTCACGGTTGAACAGATCCAGCACAATGGCCAAGTACAGCCAGCCTTCATCGGTCCATAGGTAGGTGATGTCCGAGGTCCAAACTTGATTCGGTGCCGTCGGTGTGAAGTTACGGGCCAGCAGATTATCGGCGACCGGCAGGCCATGGCGAGAATCGGTCGTCACCTTGTAGCGCCGCTTGTGGCGGGCATATATGCCGTTTTCGCGCATCAGCCTCTCCACCCGCTCCTTGCTCGCCGAGAAACCCCGCGCGCGCAGTTCGCGCACCATGCGTGGGCTACCATAGGCGCCCTTGAGCTCGGCGTGAATGGCTCGGATCAGCGTCAGCATCTGCTTGTTCGTCAGCCGTTTGCGGTCAGGGACCCCGCCACTCTTCCAGGCGCGATAACCACTGAGGCTCACTTTTAAGGCAGCGCACAGTTCCGCCAGCGTGAATTCCCGCCGATGCGCGTCAATCCAGGCGTACTTCACAGTGCATCTCTCGCGAAGTACGCCGCCGCTTTCACCCAGTTGCGCAAGGTCTGCTCGATCAGCCCCAACTCCCTTGCGACGGTGCCGGCCGTCTCGCCTGCTTTCACCCGCTTCACCGCCAGGTCCCTGAACTCCAGCGTGTATGCCGGTTTCGGTATCTTCATCTTTCGCTCCAAAAGTGACTGAATTCTACGTCACCCTCGGAAGACGAAATTTCGGGGGAAGCTCAACCTTCAGGGTGGGGGATTTTGAAGTGACCAAAGGTGGGGGAATTTGACCGGCCAACGGGGCGAATGGCCGCTTTCATTTTCTGCCACCGACGGCAGCGGGTCGGTTGCGGTTAGCTGTTGGGCCAGAACTTGCCTTCATCAAATAGCGATCCGCTCGACCTCGTCGAGGCTGACCTGGTCGTTTCGCCGGTCGTAAAGGCCGGTGGTTCTCGCACTTTCATGGTTGGCCATCTGCTGCGCTACCTCCAGCTTGCCGCCATTGCGCAGGTACTCGGTGATACCCGTCGCCCGAAAGCTGTGGCAGCCAATTTCCGTCCGTAGGGAAATGGCCTCGGCGTGCCGCCGGATCATCCGGTACACGTCCGCCTGGCTCATCGCGCGCTCGGTGAGCTGGCCCGTCCGTCCGGCGGCCGTCCGGAACAGAACCCCCCTGCCCTCACTGCCGATCTGCCCACCTTCGATGTAGGCGTGCAGGTACTCATCGAGATTGTGATGGCAGGGCATTTCGTGTTGCTTGCCGCCCTTCTCGTGCAGGCGCACCCAGGTCCGCCGGCCTTGCACGTAGACATCCTGAACCTTCATGCCCACAGCCGCGCCAACGCGCGCGAAGGTGTACACCATGAGAGCGATCAGCGCGCGATCGCGCAGCCCGACCGCCTTGTTGGTGTCGATTCCATCAAGAAGCGCTCGCGCTTCGTCGGCGCCGAGCACGGGTGCCTTGCCTTTCTTGACCGAGTGTTTCGGGGCGCGTACCGAGCTCGCCGGGTTCGCCGCGATGACCTGGCCGATCACCAGCCAGTCGAAGAGCATCCGAAGGCCAGCCAGGTGCAGCTTGACCGAGGGTGCCGAGAGGCGCGTTTGTAGTGTCTCGATGTAGGTGGCCACATGGACCGGCTCGATGGTGCGCAGCTCGCGCAAGCCGACCTCTTCGCACCAGGCCGAGAATTCGACGGCAGCGCGCGCATAGGCCCGGCGCGTGTTCGGGTTGCGAATGTTGGCGGTGAAGAATTCGAGAGTGCGCTTGCCCGCCTCCGGTGTCGGCGAAAACAGCGCCGGCAAACCAAATGTTCCGGACGCTGCTTGTATTAGCGATGCGGCCATTACCGATCCTCCCGTGCGTGCCAAAGCCGCAAGATGTAAATGGCGGTGTTGGTCACCTCGTAACGTAGCTCGTAGTCGCCGACAATCACCCGCCGCACATCACGTGGCGCGAATTCTTCCAGCTGGACGCCCAGCTGCGGGTAGGTCACGAGCCGCCCGGCGCCGGCGACCAGTTGCTGGACAATCTTCGCGGCAGCGCGCGGATTGACCGGCACCAGGAAATCATGCAAGCGCGCCAGATCGCGCTGCGCACTGCTGGTCCACTTCAGCGCCATCGCTACGCCGGTCGGTCAAGACTGTTCGCCCAGCCCTCGATCTCGCTGTGCTCGACCAGCCGCCCGGCATCCACATCCGCCAAGCCTTCGAGCGTCAGCTGATAGCGCTTCGCTTCAAGATCAACCCAGGCCGTCAGGGCCTGTTTGACGATCCAGCCCCTGGGTCGCTCCAGACGTGCGGCGAGCTGATCGACCTTCTCGGCCAGCTCGATCGGAATGTGGGCAGTCACGACTCGCGTTTCCATTGTTCAATCCTGATAACTCATACACAATCCAATGTAATCACACTGACCAAGTTTGTCCACGGCGATCCGTGACCTGCCGCCATTTGTGAATGATAACGTCCTTTATCATTCACTAATGGCCCCAACGGTTTTGCTCTTGATTGCCGCCGCGGCTCATCGCGCCGGAGGTGTGACCAAAACATGACAGCTGAGGGGTGAAGTGCAACCTTCCAAGGAAATCGAAGTTTCAAGGTGTCATCGATGTGAGCTTTCCCGGAAATTTCGTCGTCCAATGGTGACGTAGAATTCAGTCACTTTGGAAGCGAAAGATGAAGATGCCGAAGCCGGCGTACACGCCTGGTGATGGGGCGTGTTTGTACCTTGCCTAATCAATGGTCGCTGCCGTTTCTCTTTCTTTATGTTGGCATGTATGCATGTACACATGCCAACATAAAGAGATGTATATCTTGCGTTGCAATCCCGATACGCTCTCAGTTGCCGAACAGCTCCACGATGGTTTTCATGGGCAGATACAGGCGTTTGGGCTGTTGTTGCAGCGGCAGAAAGCTAAAATGGCGGTAGAAGGCTTCGGCGGCATCGTCTTTGGCATCCACCAGGACAGCCATTGCCGCGATGTTGGCCGCTGCCTCCAGGCTGCGGCGCAGGGCATTCATGAGCAGGAATTCCCCCGCCCCCCTGCCCTTCATGCCTTGGTCAAGCGCCAAACGGCCCAGCAGCGTTACCGGTAGTTGCGGGTAGCGCGGCAGCTTCCTGGCTAGAGTGTTCGGCAGTTCGCTGGCGTCGACGACCGAGGCGGACAAGGTGTAGTAGCCGAGCACCTGCGATGCAGGCGGTTCGATCAGGACGAAGGGCGCGGCGACACGCTTTTCTGCGTCCTGGCGGGCTTGCTGTCGCAGATAGCGATCCAGCGGCGGACTGCCGCAGGAAAAGCCCTCGCGATCATGGCTCTTGCCAAGAGGTTCGACGCGATACGGAGTCACCGGGGGCAACAATTACCGCTGCTCAACCTGCTGGCGATAAGCCGCAGCGGCGTGGCGCAAGCGCTCATTGGGTGCTGGCGGATCGAGCAAGGCGGTCACGAACGCGATTTGATCGGCCCGGCTTAGGCGGATGGTTTCGTGTTCCTGAATGACGCGGGTGGCAACCTCTTGGGCGCTGGCGACGACGAATTCGCTCAAGGTGCGCCCGGACAGTTCTGCGGCCTGTTGCAGCAAGGCCTTTTGTTCGGCGGACAGGCGGGCTTCCAGGCGTGCTGTACGCGACTTGTCGCCAGTTCCCGGATGGTTGTTGGTTTGCATGGTCCTTCTCCCGTACTCTTTCGCGTCTCGCAAGCGATGACTTTTTAACTGTACGGCAGTTGTACGGATAAAACAATGTTTTTCTTTGGCATCCCCGCTCACGCCCTAGCTTTGGGGATTGCCCCAGGCGCGGCGCAACCCTGGCGCGTTGACAGTCTTAAAGCTACATCGCTACACTCAATCATGTACGCATAATAATATGTAACCATGACTAGGTGTATACATGACGATAAAACTACAGATAGTCGCCGTGGTGGCGGAAAAGGGCGGCGTCGGCAAAACGACCCTCGCCCTTACCTTGGCCGTGGCCGCCGTTCAATCGGGCCGCAAGGTCGCGGTGTTCGATCTCGATCCCCAGGCGACCGCCGCGCAATGGACAGACCGCCGCGCCCACGAATTTCCGTGGGTGGTCGCGACACCGGCGACGCGGCTTGACGCCGCCATTGCGAACGCCAAGGGGCAGTGCGTGGATTTTATCGTGATCGACACGCCGCCCCACGCCGGAACCGACGCGGTCGAGGCGGCCAGACGCTCAGACCTGGTGATTGTGCCCGTCGAACCGCATCTCTACACCCTCGAAACCCTACCCAAGCTGGGCGACCTGCTCAAACTCGGCGGCGACGCCCCCGCGTTGTTCGTAGTGAACAAGGCCGCCGTGCAGGGCAAGGAGGGCCAAGACGCCGCCGCCTACATCAAAGCGCAAGGCTTCAATGTCTGCCCCGTGACGCTGCATCTTCGGGCCGCGCACCGCCATGCCGGAAACGTCGGCCAGACCGCCCAGGAATACGAACCGAAAAGCAAGGCCGCCGATGAATCACAACAGCTATACATGTATACATTAAAACTTTTAACCAAAAGAGGCGACAGTCATGGCCAAGCCAAACCCGCTCACGCAAGGGCTTAACCAGCAAGCCCGCAGGCTCGAACCGGCAACCGAAACCCCAGATGCGGTCAAGGCGCAGCCCAGCGCCATCAAGCCCGTGCCTCCGTCCCGCGTCGGTCGCGTCCTGATCGGAGGGCATTTCGCGCCGGAGGTGCAAACTGCCCTCAAGATTGTCGCCGCGGAGGAACGCACCAGCATCCAGGCGCTTCTGGGCGAAGGGATCAACGCGGTATTCGCTCGCCGCCACAAGGCGCAAATTGCCTTGTTATCCGCCCAAACCGACGGACGGGGCTAGAGCCGTAGCCATGAACACGCGCGCACCCAAGCGGCAAGACAAAGCTGACCGTGAAGCCGCACGAATGACGGGGCAGGAGGGCGACATGATCGACAATGGTGACAAGGCCATGGTGGGTGCGATTGAACGCATCATGGAGAAAACCCGGCAACGCGAGGCCAAGCAGCCCATTCAGCTCCCGCTTTGGCCAGAACCGAAGCGGGGAACGCCCAACAGCTTTATCCGTTCCGCCCTATTCGCCGCCATCCAGAGCAAGGACAGGACATTCCTGAAAGAAACCATCCTTGGGTGGATTTAAACAAACGTCAGAAAAGTCCCATAGGTTTTTGAGCGATGGCGCGGCCTGAACTTCAGGTGAACTGAACCGCTCACGCCGGGGCATGGGCTTTGGCGGTCTTCATTCCGTGCTTCTTGAGCCAGTTGTGGAGATTCGCTTCAGTCGTGTGGTAACGCTGCGCGATGAATCTCTGCGTCGAGCCGTTGGCCAACAGGCTCTCGATTTCCGGTCGAAACGTATCCAGCTTGCTCTTGCCCGGTCCTTTGGGGCGTCCGAGCGTGAAGCCCTGTTCTTTCTTGAAGCGCAGCGCTTCCTTGGTCCGCTGCGAAATCAAATCGCGTTCGATCTCTGCCGCCATCGAGAATGCCAGGGCAATGATCTTGCTCTGGATGGTGTGGTCCAGCTGCCAATTTCCCTTCACCGAATAGACGCGGATGCCCTTGCGCGTCACCAGCACCAGAATCTCCATGCATTCGAGCATGCTGCGGCCCAGTCGCGACAGCTCAGCCACAATGATGGCATCGCCCCTCTGCAATTCCTCCAGCACCTGCGCGATCTGGCGTTCCCGCCATGGTGTGCGTCCTGAGGCAATCTCCTCGACGAAATGCACCTTGCCCAGATCGTGGTGGTTGGCAAAGCGGAGGATATCCGCCTTGTTCTTCTCGATGTCCTGGTCGAGGGTCGACACGCGCAGATAAGCGACCGTTTTGGGCGTCGTAGCAGCCACCTGTGTTGCCATGGTTACGCCATTCGATGAATACCTGAAAGTAATGCTTATCAGATAAGCATATGCATAGAAATATCAAGCATTATTGCCTAATCTTCCTTACCGGATAAACGATCGTTTTAAGAATAGACGATCCCTGCGTATGTTCCACCTGGTGAGGGCTCCCCATGCCAAGAATGAAGATCTTCAACACCCTGGAGAAAGAGGCGTTCGAGTCCCCGCCGGTGCTCAACAGCGCCGAGCGCAAACGGTACTTCTCTTTGCCGTTGATGCTCAAAGACTCGATGGTGAATTTGCGGACACCGACCAACAAAGTCTGCTTCCTGGTGGCGGCAGGTTACTTCAAGGCACGGCGCAAATTCTTCGGCTGCCAATTCCGCCAGGCTGATATCGAGTACGTCGCGAATCAGGTCGGCGTGAACTCGACCGAGGTTCGCGTCGAGACCTACAGCAAGGAAACCTGTGCCCGCCATCAGCGCGTCATCCTGAGCTACTTCAGCTGCGGTCCATTCGACGAAGCAGCGAAGAGCATCACCGCCAGGGAGATTGCAGCTCTGGTGCGCGTCCAGTTCCGGCCCAAGCTGGTGCTGCTGGAAATCATCCAGGTGCTGACCCACAAGAGAATTGCGATCCCCAGCTACAACGTGCTGGCTGACCTTATCGTCTCGGCGCTCAATCGGCACCAGCATACCCTCAGTGAAATCATCAACGAGTGCCTCAGCGAAAACCAACGCACCGGGCTCGACGATTTGTTGGAAAAGGCGCCCGGCGAGGGCTGGCGTTACCGCCTCACGTTGTTGAAAAAGCCTTACCAATCCACGCAGCCGGCGAAAATCAGAGCCAATCTGACAGACCTGGACACCGTGCAGACGCTCTATCTCGACCTGAAGCCGCTCGTGCAGCGCCTGGACTTGAGCTACGAAAGCATCCGTTACTACGCCTACTCGGTCATCAAGGCCCAGATTCCCCAAGTTTCGCGCCGCGCTGACGAAGACCGCTTCCTGCACCTGATTGCCTTCGTCGTATATCAGACCTTTAAGCTGAACGACACCTTGATCGATACGATGCTAAGCGCCGTGCAAGCGGCAGTCAACGCCGCGCAGAAGGACCAAAAGGACGTCTACTTCCGGGAGCGCGACCAGCGCAACCAGTCCTTCGCCACCCTCGTCGAGCGGTTTCGGCAGAACGTCCGCGAAACGCTGTCCGCAATCAAGCATATCGTTGCCGATGCGCAATTGAGCGACAGCCAGAAGCTCGCTTTGATCGACGTAGCACTGAATGCGGACACTGCCAAGCCGGCCCAGGTCGAACAGCAACTCGACGAGTTCAAGCAAAACGCGGTGAAATTGCAGCAGGGTCCGGACTACTTCGCGCAGCTGGAAGCGCGCTCCCTCAAGCTGCAACACCGCGTCGCCGACATCGTGCGCCAAGTGCAGTTCGCGCCCAACTGCGGCAAGCCGGCGTTGTGGGACGCGTTGCGCCATTATCAGCAGAAGGAGGGCAACGTTGACAAGAGCGCCCCTGACGATTTTCTGGCCGACGAACAGCGCGCCGCACTAACCGCCGAGGACGGCAAGTTCCGCGTCTCGCTGTACAAGGCGCTGCTCTTTGTCGAGATCGCCGAAGCCATCAAGTCTGGCGCGCTGAATCTGATCCACTCGGAGAAATACCGGTCCCTGGACGAATACCTGATCCCAAAGGCGGATTGGGAAGCCCACCGGGCCGAGTATCTGCAACGAGCGCAGCTTGAGGGCTTCGCCGACTGCAAGGCCACCTTGAGCGCGCTTGATCTGGCACTTGATGCCCGTTACCAGAAAACGAACCAGAACCTCACATCCGGTGAAAACCCGTATCTGACCATACGCGCCAACGGCAGCTTCCATGTCAGTACGCCCAAGCAAGAAGAGGTGGAATGCCTGTCCTTGGGGGCTTTCTTCCCGGATCGGAAATATATCCCCATGCTGGAAATGCTCGCGACGGTGGATCACGCCACCCACTTCCTCGATGAATTCGAGCATTGGCAAATCAAGTACCAACGCGCCAAGCCGACCAAGAAGATTCTGTTTGCCGGCATCATCGGCTATGGCTGCGATATCGGCCACCGCAAGCTGGCGCAGATTTCCAGGCAGATCGACGAGGGCGAGCTGGATAACGCAGTCAACTGGCATTTCTCGCTGCAGAACGTCCAGGGCGCCAACGATCGCATCCTGCGCTTTGTCGACCGAATGAGCGTGCCGAACATCTATCGGCGCAAACCTGACGTATTGCACACCTCCAGCGACGGCCAGAAATTCGAGGTGGCCGTTGACTCCCTGAATGCCAACTACTCGTACAAGTATCTGGGCAAAGACAAAGGCGTCAGCGTGGTGACGTTCATCGACATGCGCGATCTGATGTGGCACTCCACGGTGATCAGCTCCGCCGAACGGGAGGCGGCCTACGTCATCGACGGGCTGATGCACAACGACGTGGTCAAGAGTGACGTGCATTCGACCGACACGCACGGTTACTCGGAAATCATCTTCGCGGCGACCCATCTCCTGATGTTTGAGTTTGCGCCGCGGATCAAGGGCGTGGGCCGGCAGCAGCTCAGCGCGTTCAAGCACCGCAATCATTACGCGGAGCAAGGACACGTACTGCTACCCGACCGCTACATCCGCGAGCCCCACATCGAGGATCAATGGGATGAGGTTCTGCGCTTTATCGCGACCATCCGGCTGAAGGTGACGACCGCCTCGCAGCTCTTCAAGCGCCTGAACTCCTATTCCAAGCAACATCCGCTGTACCGGGCCTTGAAAGAATTCGGGAAGATTCCGAAGACGCTCTTCATTCTGAAATATGCTGACGATCTGGAATTCCGGCAGGCCATCGAGAAGCAGCTCAACAAGGTCGAGGCCTCGAACAAGTTCTCCAAGGCCGTTTCGTTCGGCCACAGCCAGGAATTCATCCAAAGCGAGAAGGAAGACCAGGAGATCGCCGAAGCTTGCCGGCGGCTGATCAAGAATGCGATCGTATGCTGGAACTACCTCTACCTTTCACGGGAGCTTGCCGCAGAAAAGAGCGAAGAGCGCATGGTGAAACTGCTCGAAGCCATTCGCCATGGCTCGGTCGCCACCTGGGCGCATTTCAACCTGCACGGGGAGTTCGATTTCTCGGATGAGCGAATGGTCGACTCGATGGGCTTGGCACTTCCCAAAAATCCGGCCTGGGTGTCGGGTTAAATTCGGGAGCTTCCAAATTGGCACAAAGCCTTTCTGGCTGGGGTATTACGAAAAATCCTATGGGACGTTTCTGACGTTTGTTTAATTGGACCCAAACTCACGCTGTACGGCAAGTCGCAGCGTGTGAGACTGCGCTCGGTCATTGCGATCGCCCGCTTTCTGAAGGGTCTCCCGGTGCGGGCGGTGTGGTGCGAGATGCACCAGGACGACGGCACGTGGTCGCGCCCACGGCTGATTCTGGCGACCGAGACGAGTCTGACAGCCCAGGACGTGGTGGAGATCTATGCCGAGCGCTGGGGTATCGAGCCCTTGTTTCACAATCTGAAGCGCTGGTGGGGTGTGGCGAATCTGTGGCAGCAGTCCAAGCCATTGCTGGAGCTGTGGATGCAGATTCGTTGCACGGCGTATGCCTTGATGCAGTTGCTTGCCTTGAAACTGTGGGGAGCCTTTCCATTGATGGAGATTGCGCCTTGGCGCAAGGGCGCTACGATCACCGCAGGGCTTTTTGGCCAGTGGATGCGGATTCAATTTGTCGGACTTCGCGTAAGGAGTGCCTTAGATCCGAAATCGGGGAATTTCGTGATGCCATCCCCCGGTCAGGATCAGCGTTGGCAGTGTTGAGTCACGTGGCATTGCGTAGGTCGGTGTCAAATCGTCGTGTTGTTGTGTTTGTCATGGTTCGCCACCGGGGAAATCCCGGGCGGCGAAACGTGGCGTGTGTCTAAACTTCAGGTCTGATATTACGTAAGTCGTGCTCAAGCGGCGGTGCGGGATCGTTTGTTGATAGAAAGAAACAGTTTCTGCCGGGCCTGGTTCATCTGCTCGGCAGCCGCGTTGTCGCTCCGTGCCGTGGCCTTCGCGCGCAGGCTCTCGAGGGTCACGCCGGGGCGCAGGAAGGCGGCTCCGTCGGCCAAGCTGGCCAGCTTTTCGAACGGCGTCATCACCAGCGGCAAGGGATAGCGTTTGCGTCGTTTGCCCTTCTGGTCCGTGATCTCCTCGGCAAACAGGCAGGGGCGATGGAAATTCACATAGGGATTGAGGTAGCCAGCGCACCAGGCATTGACCTCGGCGGCGCCGTATTGCGGGATATGCGCGTAGCCCAGATGCTTGCGGATCACCGCGCCGTTTTTGGTCTCGGCCAGGCCGTTGTCGTTGGCGTGGCCTGGCCGTGATTTGGTGAATTCGGCCGCTAGCTTGTCGAGCATCCGGGCGACCTTGCGATTGATGTACTCCGAACCGTTGTCGGCGTGAAAGCCCAGAATACCGAAGGGAAAGCCGCCCAGCAGGGCCTCGATGACCGGCAGCAGGTAGGCCTCGCTGATTTTCTCGCAGGTGGCAATCAGTTCCCACTGGGTGACGCAGTCGACGGCGTTGATGTGATAGACGCCCTTGATGCCGTCCTGATCGCCCTGATGCACGCTGTCGATACGGATGAAGCCCGGCCAGCCATCGGGCACCGGTGCCCGGCGCGTGCCGATAGCAACGCCCGTCGGACGGGTTTTGGTGAAGCTGCGCCGCCGGTCGATGTAGCCGCGCTGCTTGCGCAGGTTGTAGAGGTGCCCAACCGAGATCGTCGCCAGCCGTTCGTAGCGGGGGTCGCCAAAGATCACCAGCGCGCGTGCCATGAGGTGCCGCGTGGCCGGCCCGGACAGCGTGCCGTGCAGGGTGTCCGTCTCGGCCAGCACGGCGAGGTCGACTGCGGTGAAACGGCGGGCAAAGCCTTCCTTCGGCCGGCGGTAGGCTTTGACCAGTTTCTCGCCGGCCCGCCAGCGTTTGACCAGACGCGTGAGCTGCTGGCGCGAGTAGCCGCTCGTCCGCTCCAGGTAGCGCAGGACCAGCCCCTTGTCGGAGCGGTGCAGTTGGCCATAACTGAAGCGCTGCAGAACCTCTTCGATGTGTCGATAGCAATTTACATCCTCTTGCCGTGCCGAAAACCCAACCGCTTCCGTTCCCTTGAGAAACGCCTTTATCTGCTCCAGCGTCGTGAGCTTCGATTCGTCCATGTCGATCACCATGCCGCCAATGATCGATCCCTTTATCCGCCTTCAGACTCATACCTCGTTGGAAATACACCCCAGCGTTCAGACTCATACCATGTTGGAAAAGACTGTTCCTGCCCTCCGTTACGCCTATTGCAGTAAGCTTATTCCGTCATTCCGTCATTCCTCCAGGAGTTCCCTTTGAGCCAATACCCCATCGCCGTCGTCGTCGGCAGCCTTCGCCGTGATTCGATCAACCGCAAGCTCGCGACTGCGATCGCCAAACTGGCACCGCCCGAGTTCTCATTCAATCAAATCGAGATCGGTGACCTGCCGCACTACAACCAGGACGACGATGGCACCCCAGCTGAATCGGTCAAGCGCCTGAAAGGCGAAATCAAGTCGGCCAGTGGAGTGCTGTTCGTCACCGCCGAATACAACCGTTCGGTTCCGGGTGTGCTCAAAAATGCGATCGACCTTGCCTCGCGCCCTTATGGCGAAAGCGTCTGGGCGGGCAAGCCGGCCGGTGTGCTGGGGGCTTCGATCGGGGTCGTCGGCACAGCGATGGCGCAGCAGCATTTGCGTAACATCCTCGCGTACCTCGACATGCCGACGCTGGGCCAGCCCGAAGCGTTCATCCACAACAAGGAGGGTTTGTTCGACCCGTCAGGCGACATCGGTGCGGGCAGCCAGAAGTTCCTGCAGGCCTGGATGGACCGCTACGTCGCGTGGGTGAAAAAGCACGCAGGCTGATGACGGAACGCTATCGCTGGTTGGGGGTGTAAGCCGGAACCGCCGAAAATTCCGTCAGGTCACGGCGACCGAGGGTCGGCTATTGTTAAGGGTTGTCAGATGCCAGCCCTCACCGACATGACGGCTGGGAACGAGAACCGCTCATTGGGCGGGTTAGACGACGTTGTCGTCACCGCCGTGCAGATTATGGAAGGCATAGCTAGCCGGTGGGCCCCTGAACTTGATGACATTGCCTTCGGGGTCTGTGAGATACATGGGCGGACCCTCACCCTCGGCACCATAGCGCGCCTCGACGTTTCCAGCCTCCACCCCATGAGCGTTAAGGTGAATGCGAATACTGGCTTTATCAAAGGGCTCCACGCGAAGACAAAAGAGATCAAGGTTGCGTGCCTCTGTTCCAGGTGGCGCACCTCCAGCCTTGCCGAGTTTGCCATCGACAAGTAATCAACGCATTGCGAACCAAGTTGGCGCTGAGCACTACCGTCCGTTCAGGCCGAGTTGTGTTAATTACCCTTCTGGCAGATTCTGTTAAGGGTTGTCAGATGCCCGCTGACACCGATTGCCGCATTCTCCCTTACGGTTTGCGCGGATGCCGGACGAAGTGGATGATCTTGTCCAACTGGAAGTGCGTTTGTTTTCCGGCGCGCTCTGACTTTTTGGTCAGTGCTTTCTGCACCAGGTCCGAAAATGCGACCACGTCCTGCCGCGGATAATCGTCCTGAACGCCGCCATCTTGAAAGAACGCAGCAATCCAACGTGCGGCCAGTTCGTCTAGCCCAGTCTCCCGCAAATATTCTGTTGCAGCCATCTCGACGTACTCGCTCAGCTTGGGCACAGCAACTCCTGTAAATACGGTCACCATACACTTTGTGGCGTTGACCTTCCAAGGGGCCATGCCATGCGGAATGCTCGTAAGCATCGGTCATTCACCCCACATGTTGGGCCTCTTTTATTTCATCCTATCCTATACTGAGTTTTGCGTTGCTTGTTTCGAGCGGGACAAAATAGCCAAGACACACCCGGGCGCGGCAGTTCGGCGTGGTCTGATTTACTTCGGCGATTCAGGCCGAAAGTGGGCTAGATTTAAGCCGATGTTGACAGCTGCTTCGTGGAACAGCGGGTCCCCCGCTTGCAGCCGGCGTAGTGCCTGAGGGGGCCTGGCGGCTCATCGGCCGAGGCGGTGCCCATGAGCGACGGCATGTCTACCACGCTGCTGCCCGCACCTTGCCGCGTCGTGGTTCGGCGGCGCCTTCGCGCTCCCGCTGCGAAGTCGAAACATGCAAGATGCCGCCGGCCGCATTTGTCAGGCCCTCAGCGTGCCGTGTAGCCGCCGTCGATGACCAGTTCGCATCCGGTCACCCAACGTGCCTGATCGGAGGCCAGATAGACCACGCCCCAAGCGATGTCGTCGGGATGGCCAGTGCCCCCCAAGGGATGGAGAGCGTCCAGAGCGGCCTTGGCCGCGTCATGTTGCTGGCCGGCGTCCTTAACGTAGCGATCAACCAGCGCTGTGAAGATGAACCCTGGGTGAACCGAATTGACCCGGATTTTGTCGGGGGCGAAGGTCAGCGCATCGTTCTTCGACATGACGCGCACCGCGCCCTTGGAGGCGTGATAGGGCGGAATGTCGGCACCGCCGACGAGGCCGTAGATCGACGAGATATTGATGATCGATCCGCCACCGACCTGGCGCATCGGCGCGATGGCATGTTTGGTGCACAGAAAGACGGCGGTCGTGTTCACCGCCATCACCTTCTCCCATTCGGCAAGTTCGAGCTGGTCGGTCGGCTTATTGACACCTTCGATGCCGGCGTTGTTGACCAGCACGTCGAGCTGACCGAACTGGTCGACCGCCGCCTGAACGGCCGCCTTCACCTGCGCCTCGATGGTCACATCGCAGGCATGAAACGCCGCCTTGCGCCCGGCAGCCTGAAGCTTTTCGGCAACTTCGCGACCACGGTCGTCACGATCGACGATCAGCACTGCGCAGCCCTCTTCGGACATGCGCTGGGCAATCGCTTCGCCAAGACCGTTGGCCCCGCCCGTGATCAGTGCAACCTTGTCTTGCAGTCTGGACACTTTGATCTCCCTGAATGTGTTCACGTTGAACGATGCGGTCAGTGTAGCACTCCGCGTGGACGCGAGGGCGGCGCTGACCGGTAGCCCGATATCGATCACACCCTGTGAATCACTTAGGATCGCTATCGCCAGATCGAGCGGCAGATCCGCAGCACCGGGGGTATCGACCCGCTCGCCAAGTTTCACCTGCTTGAGAACGATCTTGTTCTCGCCGCGCAGCTTTCTCTCCTTAACCTTGTACTGCAGATCCAGAGACAACTGTCCGCCCGTGATCCTGCGACCGGCGAACTTGACGCCGTACGGCGACAGCGAGCTCATCGTCAGGTTGTGAAAAGTCATCTCGATATCGGTCAGTTTCGCCGGGTGGAAGACGCTGATCTGGCCGCGTATCTTCGCCGAACCGTACTTGTCTACTCGCGCGTCGAGCTGCACCTTGGCGCTGCGTGCCGGATCGGTTCCAAGGCCGGTGATCACGCCTTGCAGTTCGTGCATGCGCGTGCGGAACTGCGGTCTCAGACTGAGGTCCGCAAACTCAAGCGCGCCCTTGGAGACGCGAATGCGGGCAACCGTGACCGGAAACGGATCTTCGGTCGGAACACCCTCGTCGCCTGCTGTCGCCGCCGCTGGTGCTTCGCCGGCAACCTGCTCGCCGTCCTTGGATTTCTTCAGCACATCGGTCAGATTGATCGACTGATCCTCGGCAATGATCAAACGCCCGGTGGGCTGCACTATCTTTAGCTCGCCGACATCCAGCAGATTCGGTTCGACGGTGAGCAACAGGTCGTCGGTGGTCAGCTTGTCCCAGGTGACGAATGGCCGCTTCGGCTCGACCTCGTCGATCTGCAGCTTATCGACCACAAAGCTGCCTTTGTAGGCCAGTTTTGCACCGGCAACTGCCGGATCGCCATAGCGCAAGCGGCCACTGCTGGAAGCCGTGCCGGAGGCCACAGTCAGCGTGGTAAATTCCGACACAAGGGGCTGCACCGGTGCCAGCGCGATCTCCACCAGCTTGAGCTGCAGGTCGGACGTGCCGTCGTCGGCACGAACCGTATCTTCCCCTGACTTGGACACGTCAGCATAATTTCCTTCATGGCATCCAGAAGCTGACCTTTTCTGTCATTTACCCATCCGGGAGCAACCTGTAATGACCCACGTCGTCACCGAATCCTGCGTGAAATGCAAATATACCGATTGCGTGGACGTTTGCCCGGTCGATTGTTTTCATGAAGGGTCGAATTTCTTGGCCATTGACCCCGATGAATGTATTGACTGTGCCCTGTGCGTGGCCGAATGCCCGGTCGCGGCCATATTTGCCGAAGATGACTTGCCTAAATCCCAGCATGAGTTCCTTGCCTTGAATGCCGAGCTATCCAAGAAATGGCCAGTGATTGGGAAGAGCAAAGATGCACTGCCAGAAGCAGATGAGTACGCCAAACTGACGGACAAGCGCGGATTGCTGGAACGCTAATTTCGCTGAGTGCAGCCCATCAATGCTGCTTGCCGCTACCGGTCAACGGCAAGCATGCCGGTGTCGTCGAACGCTAAAAGAGGCTGGTCAAAGGTACTGCCGTTGTTGCTCATCACAGACGGTGCAGCAACATGGTGATCAGCAGTGAAGCGTCCTCCAGTGCCCGTACGGCGTGCGGCTGATGGTCGGCGAGATAGACCAGCGAACCGGCACGCAGGGTTTGCGTACGTCCATGCGCATCGAGTTCGACGACGCCCTCGATACACTGAATGGTGATCGTGCCCGCGGCCTCGTGCTCCTGGGTGAACTTGCCTGCTGGCAATACCAACCGAAAAACCTCGAGGTGATCGGCCCGGACGAGCGTCGTTGAAACCGAGCCCTTGACGAACTCGCCGAGTGGCGCGACGTTGATCAGTTCGCCCGAGGCAGCATGAGGGATGGCCATGTTCAGTCTCCAAAGCAATAGGGTATTCTCAACCGTCCGCAGATGGCCGCTATGTAAACCTCTACATAGTGCAGAGGGTTTTTAGCCTACCGGTCGCGGTGGTGGCGCTACACCTCCTACCAACCTCGGCACGCCGCGCCCGCCAAGCTAAAAACCCTCTGCATTATGAGACCATCAGTTTTGTTCTAAACACATGCGTAATGCATCCACCGTCACTCAACCAGAAATCAATAATCCTAAGCCGGACGAGCCGGAACCAAACAGGTATTACGATAGAAGCCTGACGAATGACCGAGGAGGCGATCATGTTGGCGATGGCTCTGGCGGAACGATACGCGACGAACATGCATGGTGTGCTTTCGTGCTTTGACCGGATCATTATCACCGGCACGCTGCCTGGTGCGTGCTACGCGGCAGGAATGACGAGTTATTTGTACGCGCACGGAATTCGGGTATTCGACTACCCGCGATTTGCCGAGCCGCTGCGAGATCGCATTCGTGAGCGTGCGCAGGAGGTGTGTCTGGCGGCGGGTATTGAAATCGAGCACGTCAGCAAAAGCCATATTCGCAAGGAAGAGTTGGTCGCGCGAGTGCTCGCCGGTCGCGGCGACGCACCGGGTTTGGTGCATGTGCTCTCGGCCATGGAAGCCTGTCCGAGCTACAAACCGTGGCATGACAAAGGCAGTGGCAAGACTTACCTGCGCCCCGATCAAGGCAAGTGCCTGCACTACTACTTCTATTTCATCGACGAGGAACTGGGGTTGTGCTACCTGCGTGTGCCGACGTGGGCACCGTTCGGGTTGCAGTTCTACTGTAATGGTCACAGCGCTCTGGCAAGAACTCTGACGCGAGAAAGGATCGACTTCCTCCAGCAGGACAACGCCTTCCTGCGTGTCGCCGACATCGCGCAGGCGCAGGCGCTGGCGGATGCGTTCAGTCCCGACGTACTTCACCCGCGACTGGATCGCTATGCGCAGTGGTTGTGCCCAGTGCTTGACGTCTTTGGATCCTCGTATCACTGGAGCTTGCGCCAAGTCGAATACTCCACCGACCTGATGTTTCGCAGTGAGCAGATATTGGTTCCACTGTATGACGCCATTTCGCGCCAAGCGGTCTTGGCCGCCAACGCAGAACGCGTCTCCAGCTTTCTGGGCAAGAAGGTCACGCCACAACTGGCCCAGGAGATCGGTTCCCGGTTGTCCACCCGTATCGAGGGGCGCTGCATCAAGCACACCATGGGCGCCGCTGGCGTCAAGGTGTATGACAAATTCTCCCGCGTACTGCGGGTCGAAACGACCGTCAATGACGTGAGTTTCTTCAAACACCACCGCAAGGTGGAACACAAGGACAGGCACGCCACCCGAGAATTGGCGCCCCTGAAGAAGACGATCTATAGCCTGATCGACCTGCGCGACATCCTGCTCGGCTGCAAGGGGTTCGGGGAGCAATGGAACCGGGAACTGGTTTAAGGTGTTCACTTATCAGAACGGTCGAGATGACGGTACGGATTAACTGGGGCCGGGAATCCGGCTTTCTGCATGTGAGACTCGTAATCCGCCCAGGCTTGTCGGCTTTGTGGGATGCTCGTCCCCCGCAGGGAGATTTCAATGGGTGGTTCGGCTAGGCGGCGACGTAGCCGCAGGCGCGGGTCGGCGTCGTTTGCGCGCGTGGACAGATCCGCCAGCCGCTTGGTCCTGGCCAGTTCCTCCAGGTCATGGGCTATGCGCCGGAGCACCCGGATCACACGGCCCGTGGTCCACGCCGACGTAACAGGTCTCTGGCAAGTCATCGTCCGGTCGGAGGTTCACTGCCGGCGTTTCTCCTGCAGCGAGAGATTCCAGCCAGCCAACGCATGAGATCAGCATCGTTGCTTCCTCTGTGAGTCGGTCTGCGACCTGCTCCTCTGCGTCAGGAAGAGGATCCTCTGGAGCAGGCCATCCCGCCTCCCGAAGCATCGATAAGGGGTGTTCCACACAATCCGCCTGCGGGCTGGTGACAAGCTGATGAACACGGGTTGGACCCAAGCCCACCTGTTGGGCGATATCTCGGACGGAAAGCCCTTGTCGATGAGCCGACACGATGGCCCAGACGCGTTCGAGTTCGGCCATCTCCAACTGGAAGGAGGCTCGTGCAAGCCGAGTACGAATACGCGCCCAGCGTTGAAATTCTTCTCTGGACTTCGGGATCATCTTTTTATCTTACCCTGAGGTGTTCATTAGAGTGAACACCTTAAACCAGTTCCCGGTTCCATTACTCCCAGAACCCCAATATCGCCGGCCGCGTGGCGGCACATCCTGCTCAACGGGCACTACACATTCCAGAGCGACGGCAAGCTCATCGACCTGGATACGCTCGTGGCAGGGTTGGGTTTGGGATGACGGAAATTTCGACGGTTCCGGCTTAGAACCCCCACCAGAACTCGCTATCCGCCACAGTGCTTGAAGACCTGCATCGAAGCCCCGGCCAGCAGCGGCCAGACATTGGTATACCAGTCCATGTACGCCGGATCCGCCAGATGAGTCTTGAGCGCCTCGAGATCAGCCCATTTCTCGACGATCACCAACTCGTTATCGTCGAAGGCGGGTTGTCCCGGAAATCCGCTCGACAAATGCACGGCCAACTCGTATTCGAGGCAACCCGCTTTCGCCTGTACGGCAGGGACGATCTTGCGCAATAGCCGCTCCACGACGTCGCGTTGCCCTTCCCGGGCCCTGATCGCAGCGATGACGTAGATCATTTCCCCGGATTCTCCTCATCGCGGCTGCACCCGGCGAACTGATGCCAGCCATCAAGCTGCTCGTGCTTGACCCCGAACAGGGCATCCTGGAGAGGCCGGGAATTGAGGAAACGATGGGGAAAGCCAAGGCTGATGGCGCTCACATTGTCGAGTTTCGCCAATGTCGAGGCGTCGAGCGTCAGTTCCAAGCAACCGAGATTCTCGATCATCTGTGACGCTGTACGCGCGCCAACGATGGGTATCAGGTGACCAGCTTGCTGGCGAATCCAGCTCAGGGCCACCTGTGCCGGCGGACGATTCAAATGAGCGGCAATGCTCGCCAGGGTGCCAGCGATTTGCAACGAGCGCCGCTTGAGACGCTCGCCATTCAGCCATTCGCCGCGCTTCGAATCGGCGATGTGAACCGCATCGTCGTTCAAAACATATTTGCCGGTGAGGACGCCACCGCCGAGCGGCGCCCACGCCATGACGCCGAGGCCCAGCGCTGCGGCCATCGGCAGAAGATCCCGCTCCGCTGTTCGCTCGATCAGGCTGAACTCCGCCTGTAGGCCAATGAAGCGTGTCCAGCCGCGAAACTCGGCCAGAGTGTTGGCCTGCGCAGCAACCCAGGCCGGCGCATCGGAAATTCCTGCGTAAAGGATCTTGCCGGAACGTACGAGGTCGTCTAGTCCGCGCATGATCTCGTCGATTGGGGTGATGGCATCCCAGACATGCAGCCAGTAGATGTCGATGTAGTCGGTCTGCAACTGCCGCAGGCTGCGCTCGATCGCCTGGTGCATGTTCTTACGGTGGTTGCCGCCGGCATTCGAATCGTTCGGATTGGTGCTCAGCGAGTACTTGGTCGAAATCACGAAGCGCTCTCGCTCACCCGCCACGAACTCACCGACCAGCCTCTCGCTGGTCCCACACGTGTAGGCGTTGGCGGTATCGAGGAAGTTTCCGCCGGCAGTACAATAGGCGTCGAAGATGGCCCGGCTCTCGTCTTTGCCAGCACCGAAGTGCCAGTCTTCTCCGAAAGTCATGGTGCCGAGGCACAGTTCCGAGACCCGCAGACCCGAGCGCCCCAGCAGCCGGTAACGCATCAGGCCACCACGACGCCGGGTGTCGGCAAGGCTTCAACCTCGGTGTTGAACGACAAACCCTCCCCAACGGGCTGACAAGAAGTGATCACGGCCTGCGCGATGGCGCTCCCGACGAGCCGTTCGATCACCCAGCCCGCCAGGTACTGCCCTGCCAGACAACCGCCAGTAGTGGCGATGTTTCCCTCAATCACGATCGGTCGCTCGACGACGCGTACGCCAAATAGCTCAAGGAGCGGTTTGGCGGAGGGATAGGTGGTGGCCTCTTTCCCGGTCAGCAGCCCGAGTGCGCCCAGAAGCAGCGCGCCGGAGCAAATCGAGCCGATCAGTTGACGCTCTGGATCAAGCTTGAACTGCGCCAGGTATTCAGAATCGACGATCTTCGTGCGCGTCCCTTTGCCGCTGGTGAAGAGCACGGCGTCAGCGACGTTGGCTTCGTCGAGGGGGCCGTGGATCGGCACCGTCAGGCCGGTCATCGAGCGATGGAACTTTGCTTCGCCGACGATGCGCACACTCCAGTTCGGGAGGTGAACGCGATTCAGGAGATCCCAGATTAGGATCAGATCGATGTCGGTGAAGTCGTCAAATGCCACGATCACGACGCGGAGAATTTGTTCGTCAGCAATGGACAGGGCTTGCATGCAATCCTCCCTCTGCAAGCGCCGCCGGCGCCAGCAGTCAAATCGACTCGAAGTTAACCGGTTGGCGCGGAAAATATTTCCCGGTCAAGGCAGTGAAATAGGTTTTGATCTCTATTCCCTGCAAATCGAATGCGTGCTTGAGATCGTGAATCTTGTTGACCACCTGATCGAGTGTGCGCCGATCGTCGATGTCGACCAAGTCGAGGTGCGACCCGAGCAGTTCTGCATGGCCGAGACCGACATCAATCTGCTGGTGCTTGAAGTAGGGATCGAAGGCCTGCGGGTCAATCGCGTAATGCTCGTGCAGGCTGCGCTTGAAGTCGTCGATCCGATCGCCGTCAAATTCCTGTGCCTCGATCACTGCCGCAACCATCAGCGCCGAGCAGGGCGCCAGTTCGAAAAGTTCACGCATCAGGAATCCGATCAGGCGCGTGGACAACAGCGGGATGCTCGTGGTCACCTCTGCGCGGGACAGACCCAACCGAACGAGGGTGTCGAGGACGAACCCTTCGTGTCCCCGCTCCTCGGCTGCGTACCGCGTCAGCACCTCCTCAAGGCGTCCATCGGCACGGTCGGCGGCGTGCTGGATGGCGGAAGGGAAATCGCGGATGTAGTGATACATCTCAAGCAGCCAACCGATCAGTACCGACTTTGGCAGATCGCCGGCCGAAAACTCGTTGCCGATGTAGGAAATGCGAAGCTCGCTGGCCCAGATGCGGCAGGCACGCACGAGCGTGTCACGGACCACCGGATGCGGAATCGTGTCCTGGGTATCGCTGGAGAAGTAGACCACGCCGGCCGGCCGCAACGACCCCAATAGCGCATTGACATCATCTACGGAAAGGCCACTCCGCGAAGCGATGTCGTCGACCGAATGATGTCCGGTGCAGTAGCTGCGCATCTTCAGGAACTGCAATGCGGGCATCACCGGAACCTCGTAGCTGGTCTGGCTGGTGATGAGGAGCGCCGTCTCTCGCTCGGGATTGATGTGCCAGACATTTTCGCGCAGTCTTGGAAACATCGAAGTACCCTGAAAAGGGTGCGGGCATGGTCAGCGTCT
>JADKGN010000003.1 GCA_016722705.1 Candidatus Dechloromonas phosphoritropha
AGCTGCACACCAGACGACAAAGCAGGGCTGGGCACCCGGAGAGTCAGGAAACCCGAAGGGGCGCCCGAAAGGAAGCCAAAACCGCAAAAGTCTATTAGCTGAAGAACTTGAGAAGGAGGGGTCGGCAATTGTCCGTGTGGTGATTGACGCTGCGAAACACGGGGACATCCAAGCAGCAAACATAGTTCTTCAGCGTCTCGCACCGCCCTAAAGGCGCGTAGCGAGAAAGTGACCTTCGCGCTCGACGCCACCCAATCATTGACCGCGCAAGCAAGGCAGATATTACAGGCAATTTCTCATGGGGAAATTGATCCTGAAACCGGAAAGCTCTTAATTGAGTGTATTGGCGGATTTGCAGGGCTAAAAGAGATAGATGAGCTTGGGCCGTCTGAATGCCATTGAAGTAAGATTTGGTGGGAGAAAATAAAGTGAAATCTCCTCTCAACTGTACTTTCTATGGCGCTACGGAAACCTGCCCATTTCAGATAATCATATTGGCCTCATCCACACAACCCAATAATCCGATCATTCAAAGCACTGTTGATAGACAGCCGATAGAATCGCAGGAAGATTTTTGGGAAAGATTATCTGCTAGAGCCAGTGAACTTGTTAAACCCTATGGGCACGAGCACTTCATCTTAATGTTCTGTAGAAACTATCCATTGCGCGACCACCTGTCCGATGACATCAAGCAAAAAATGCTTCACGGCAACAGGGGTTTGTGGCAGACCATAATAAACGCTATGACATACAGGCCAAGGCGCTCTGTACCATGCTTGATTTCCAGCACAAGGCTTATTTCAGGCTATGAGGTCGCGCTTACAGGCAAGCACCAGAAGGAAACTGGAGCGCCTAGAACAATCCTTCGCTATCGGTCGCCCGATAGCACTTTGGCCGCCGATTCTATCTTGTGAGGATTGGGAGGCAATCGCGTTTCCCATGCAACAGCAACTTAGCACAGACTCAATACAAGGCGAAAATACTATTCATTTAAAATTTAAGCAATAACGAGGTTCTTGCAAAACTCAAAATCTGCTGACATTTGGCCGTCGCATCCGCCTTCCAGAAGCGGTTTTTTGACGGAAGGAGTCTCTGGCGGTGGATTTTGTTAACTGAATGGCATGATCAACATAATCCAGTACGAAGCGACGCCTGCATCATTGCATGCATCGTCGCAGAAGATCGTTGGCGTGACGTCATTGGTGCAAGCGCATCAACTGGTCGACCGACAGGGCCAGAACGCCGAACATGAGGTGCGCCATGACCTTGGTGGCACCCCGGACGCGGAGGGTGTTGCCGCCGAACTCATCCTTGAGCCGGGCATTGCTCCGCTCGGCCACGGTGCGCTCGTTGTAGCGGATGGCGTCGGCAGGCTCGAATTCCTCCTTTTTCGCCGCCACGCGGATTGTGGTCAATCAGCGGAACATGATTCAGGCTGCGACTGTGCTCGTGCAACACGATGCTGCAATAGGCGGCATCCATCACATCGTAAAGATTGGTGACGCGCGCCGCGCTGATCAAGGACAGCGGAATCGCAGCACGGCTATCGTGCATCGAGGCAGACGACAGCAGTGCCGAAATCGGCACACCACAATCGGCTGTGTCGAGATGCAACTTGTAGCCATTCCAACTGACTTTGTAGCCTCCCGAGTTCCGCAGTTATCCATCAAAAACTGCCTCTTTTGACCCCGTCAGGCTAATGGAATCAATGGCTTGCAAGTGGGGGTTTTGAAACAGACGTAGTGGCACGCGGTTGTTCGCTATTCGTTAATTGACATGATTTAATCCTAGCGTATAGTGCTGGCATGTATGTTAAAGTTACTCGCTCCGGCCCCCGTCGCTACGTGCAGCTTGTCGAGTCCTATCGGGACGAAGAAGGCAAGGTTAAGCAGCGCACCATCGCGACCCTTGGCAGACTTGACCAGATGGACGGATCGCTTGATTCGGTCATCGGCGGATTGATGAAAGTCACCGGCCGTGAAGCGCCAGCCCCGACTGCACCGCCCACGGTTACTTTTGAATCAACGCGCGCCTTGGGGGATCTCTGGGCCCTGCAAGAACTCTGGAACACCCTGGGCTTCTCTGAATTGGCTCGCACATTCGGAAAGACCCGGCATCAGATTGATGTCGAAGCACTGATTCGGATCATGGTTTTTAATCGACTCTGTGATCCTGAATCAAAGTTGGGCGCCCTGCGCTGGTTGCAGACTGTTGCCTTCCCTGGTTTGAATCCCGCCACGGTGACGCACGATCATTTATTGCGCGCCATGGATGCCTTGATGGATCATCAGGCTGCGGTTGATGCCGTGGTAGCCAAGCTGCTGCGCCCCTTGATTGACCAAGAACTGTCGGTTGTCTTCTACGACATGACCACGATTCGAGCCGACGGGCAGTCTGATCAAGCCGGTGATATTCGCCAATTCGGGATGGCCAAGGAAGGGCTAATTGCCCGCCAAGTCATGCTGGGCGTTGTACAAACCGGCGACGGTCTGCCGATCTATCACGAAGTATTTGCCGGCAACACGGCGGAATCGCCGACCTTGTTGCCAACGCTGAAGACGGTGCTGGAACGCTTTCCCTCGATTCGCCGCGTGGTGCTGGTGGCGGATCGGGGTTTGCTCTCGCTGGACAACCTCGACGCCTTGTCTGAAATTCGTCTGGACAGGGTGAGCCGCTGGAATTCGTGCTGGCCGTACCGGGTCGGCGCTACAGCGAATTCACTGAGCTGCTGCAACCCTTCCACGACACGCATTGCGTCGCGGCCACGGCGGAAACCGTTGGCGAATTGCCTTGGCGGAATCTGCGCCTGGTCGTTACGCACAATCCCCATGTGGCCAGCGAAGCTCAGGCATCGCGCCGCGAAAAGATCAAGGCGCTGGAGGAACAAGCAGCCGCGTGGGTCGGCAAGCTGGATGCACAGGACGCCGGTGTGAAAGCCCGCGGCAAGAAGCTCTCGGACAGTGGCGCCAAGGCGCGGCTTTATCATGCGGTCAAGGATGCGCATCTGGCGCATATCTTCCGGGTGGATCTCAAGAACGAATTGTTCGCTTACGAGATTAACCAAGCCGCCCTCGATCTGGCTGAACTGATGGATGGCAAGTTGTTGCTGGTCACCAATACGCCGGATTTATCACCGAAAAGTGTGGTCGACCGCTACAAGTCGCTGGCGGATATTGAGCGCGGCTTTCGGGTGTTGAAATCCGAGATTGAAATTGGCCCGGTGTTTCATCGCTTACCTGAGCGCATCAAGGCGCACGCCAGCATTTGCTTCATGGCGCTGATTCTTTATCGCATCATGCGATTCAAGTTGAAGGCAGCAAAAACGCACTTTCACCCGAGAGAGCACTCGATAGTCTGCGGCGTATTCAGCATCACCGTATCCAACTCAACGCGGAAAACCCCGTTGAAGGTATCTCAACGATTACCGACGAACAAGCAAAGGTCTTTCAGGCACTCGGCGTTAAAAAACCAGCAGCCTCACAACAATTATCGCTTTTGTAGTGGAGCGCTTTTGAACCGCCTCCAAACAAATCAATGACTTATCAAATTAACTGCGGAACTCGGGAAGCAAAGGTCTTTCAGGCACTCGGCGTTAAAACCAGCAGCCTCACAACAATTATCGCTTTTGTAGTGGAGCGCTTTTTGAACCGCCTCAAACAAATCAATGACTTATCAAATTAACTGCGGAACTCGGGTAGCCTTGAGCATTGCACTTGGTGCCACGCTCGCAGGCCGTGGGGATGTCCTGGAGCATTTGCGCCAAGGTTTGCTGGCGCTGGCGTTGAACGGGGGACGCTTTTGCCGGGACCCGCACTTCGTCCCGACGAGGACGTCCGCGCCGCTGCGCCGGTGCCGGCACCTTGGTCTCAACACGGGCCGGACGTTCGCGCGCCGGTATGGCGGTACCGTCACGGCTCAGGTGGCCAATCAATTCATCACCCAGGTGGTCTTTGATCAAGGCTTCATGCACACGTTCCGCCAGGCATCCCTCGGCAAACGTCTCGAAGAAAGGCGTTCGCCAGCCACGCCCGTTCAAACGGCGGACGCCCTACGCCACACCACGAAACCGCCGTGAATTCCTCGATACGTACCCATTCCAGCGTGTGGATGACCTTCTCCAGCTTCGGCGTCAGCGCACCCACCGTCTGTTGCCAATTCGGGGAGCAGTGCGTTCTGAATGACATTCCAGCGTTGCATGATCAGGTCGCGATTGGTAGTATTCATCGGTGCGGGCGTTATGATGTTGGCGTGAGAACCTCATCATGCCAGAAATGGCCGCCTGCCCCCTCTCTTTCGCCCCTCGCCGCGAAAATAATTCAGGCTCAATGAAGGGTTTTGCAAGAGGCTCTAACTATAAAAAATAGTTCCAATTAAACTAATCGTCTTTTGTATTATTTGCCTAATAGCATTCTCATGGGTAGCGAAATCGGCATAAGTTACAGCCAAAAAAATAGATTATTGTGAATCCCCATCTGCACAATTTACCGAACGACCCATGTAGATCATTCGGCCCGGACCAACATTGCCATAAATACCAGTGCCTGTATTGCCATCAATATCTTGCTTCTCACAATTTGACCGTCCCTAAAAAAATACCAGAAAGTATGATTTCCCGTATAGCCTCCGTAGGAATTTTTAGCATTGACCGGAACACATACTGAGTAACCGTAAACCGCTTCATCTGATTTTATTACATGCTCTTTTCTTGGCTTGCTAAATCTTCCATAACGCGCAGACTCTGGATCTTTTAGCGAATTAGAAAGATGGGCTTTTATCAGTTGTTCATAGTTTGTTGGGTAGCTACCATAGTTTGCATTTGGAGCAGGAAGTGTTTTCCTCCAGGCCGCTGATTCTACATCTCTCCGCTGAGCATCATTCATGCACCCTGTAAGCGTTAGCATGGCAACAAGTAAAACAGGAAAAATGAATAGTTTATATTTCATTGGTTGGGGCCTTTTCGTCAAAATTTTCTGTGCCTATCGCATCCAATGCGCTGCAACTCAACTCCAACTCAAAGCCAAGTTTCGGTGCGAGCGTGCAAATTATGGGAGCGCTTATCGAATTGCTATTGGAAGGGTATAAAGCTTGACACCCTCATAACGAATGGTTGAGACCATGAATCCTGGATGAATAACAGACACTGTCATGCCGGGTGAGAGTTTTATGCATTGCCCTGATCTCAACAGCGGCATATATGAGGTTTTGTCTTCCTTGCTTATGTAGGTGATAATTTCGTCAAGCAATTCTTCGGAAATGCATGCGGGCATTTCTTTTTACGACTTCTGCGTTAGATGGCATTGACACAAAAAAGAATTAGCAATGCAGCAGTAGCAGTAAATGCAGGTTTTGCATACGATTTCCTTTTGTAAGTGATTCTGGAACTGAGTTGAAGTGCGCTTTGTTCCCTATCTGTCGTTCCTAAAAATTTTATTGGACTATACAGAATAAAATCAGAAGTGCCTATAGTCCGTTGTCTATAGGCACGCCAAAGGCGAGATTCGCGTCATGGCGAATCCGCAACTTCCTGACATCGGACCTCTCTTCGGCAGCGTTTTGAAACGCCACAGGTCTGCATTGAACGTGTCTCAGGAAGAGCTTGCCTTTCGAGCAGGCGTGGATAGGACGTTTGTTTCACGCCTTGAGCGCGGCATCCGGCAACCGACAATCACCACACTGATCGGGTTAGG
>JADKGN010000006.1 GCA_016722705.1 Candidatus Dechloromonas phosphoritropha
CGAGCGTCGTCTCGACTTCGGCAAGTCCCTCCTGCAGATCCAGGTTGCCGTCCAGCTCAACGGACTGAATCCGGAAGACGTCACCGTCGAGGCTGATCATGCCTGGGTCCGCAAGGCACGTTCATCCGGGCGGGCCCGTCACTACCCGCTGAGCACCTGGGAGTAACCGGTAATGGCGAAATGCCTTACACCATCGACCTTGACGCTGAAATTCTGCGTGGCAGCCTGCGAATACTGATCCGCGTCTTCCCGTCGCATCCGGAACTGATCCACAGGTTTGAGACGGGCCTGCGATGGTCTGGCTATGAGACTCCCGAATGGACTCTCGCCTGGCGCCGTTGCCGCCTTATGCTGAAGCCGTGCGCCCGGCGCAGCTGGTAAGGAACTGTTCGCCGCCGACGGACAACGCTTCGAACGCTTCTCGCTCCGCCACGACGGCCTGCTGCCCGGATTTCTCCAAGCAGCGCATCGGACGCCGAAACACCACACCGTTGCACGCGCTGGCCGACGCCGCCGACCTGGACGGCTGGAAGCGGAAGATAGGCCGGCGAGCCGATCAACCACACCGAAGGCCGCGCTGTCCGTCACATGCCGTTGCGTGCCGACAAGCAGGAACCGTCTCGAAGTGCGCGTTGTCCTCGAAAGCGCCTACGGAACTTCTGCGAGAGCATTCACAGCGGCAAGTGAAGAGGGTTTGCTTATGAGCACATCACCGATGTCGTCAATATCGGCATCGGCGGTTCTGACCTCGGCCGCGCAGTGCATGGCGGTCAGGGGCGTTTTCGCCGTGGCACCACCAGCCGGACCTCAATGTCCATTTCGTCGCCAACGTCGATGGCGCTGACATCGCCTGGCCGCTGCTCGCCCGGCTCAACCTGGCGCACAACGCTGTTCGTGATCGCCAGCAAGACGTTTCGTTACCGCTCGAGACGCTGATCAACGCGCGCACCGCCCGCGCCTGGCCGTTCGCCGCGGCCGGGCGCGAAAGCGCGGTCAGCCAGCATTTCGTCGCCATCTCGACCAACATGGAACTTGACGCGACAGTTCGGCATCTCCCGACAACGTCTTCGAATTCCTGGGACTGGGTGGGCGGGCGCTATTCGCTGTGGTCGGCAATCGGCCTGTCGCTGGCGCTCATCGTCGGCTGGCGGCACCAAGCAACTGATGGCCGGCGCCCGCGCCATGGAGAAGCACTCTCATCGAAGCGCCGGTAGCCGCTAACCTGTTGCCGACGCTGGCTCTGCTCAGCCTGTGGAATACCGACTTCCTCGGCGCGTCAAGCCTGGCGATCCTGCCCTACAGCCAGTCGCTCGCTCTGCTGCCAGCCTACCTGCAGCAACTCGAAATGGAGAGCAACGGCAAGCAGACCGACCGCGACGGCGAAGCAGTCGGCGTCGGGACCCGTCCGGTACTCTGGGGTGAAGCGGGAACCAATGGCCAGCACTCGTTCTATCAATTGCTCCATCAGGGTGGCCAGACCATTCCCTGTGATTTCATCGCGCTGCGCGACAGCGACTTTCCGCTGCCCGGCAGCCACCATGTGGCGCTGCTCGCCAACCGCCTGGCGCAACCGGCCGCGCTCGCCTTTTGGCCAGGCCGCCGCCGAGGCCCGTGCCGCCGGCGTGCCGGAAGTACTGGTTCCGTACAAGGTTTTTCCAGGCAACCAGCCGTCGACCACGCTGCTCCTGCCGGCGCTTAGCCCGTATAACGCTGGGCCAGTTGCTGGCGCTCTACGAGCACAAGGTCTTCTGCCTCGAGGTCCTGTGGAACCTGAATTCCTTCGACCAGTGGGGTGTCGAACTCGGCAAGCAACTCGCCAACCGGCTGACACCGTTGCTTGAAGGCGCCGGCGACGACGCCGCCTTCGACTCTCGACGCGCAGGCCTGCTGGGCCGCCCTGAAAACCGATGAACCGCCTTTCGATCCTCTTCGCCACCTCGGAAATGGCTCCCTGGGTCAAGACCGGCGGCCTCGGCGACGTCGCCGCTGCTTTGCCGGCAGCGCTGCGCCGCGCCCGCCACGATGTCCGGGTGCTGATTCCCCGCCTATCCGGCAATGCTCACAGCCTTTCCGCAAGCCACCCTGCTCGCCGAACTGCCGTCGCTTGCCCCAAGCCCTGCCGGCGGCCCGCCTGCTCGCCGCCGAGGCCGACGGCCTGCCGCTGATCCTGCTCGACTGTCCGCCGCCCTATGAGCGTCCCGGCAACCCCTATCTCGACGCGCTCGGCCACGACTGGACTGACAACGGCATCCGCTTTGGCCTGCTTTCACGGGTTGCCGCGCTGCTCGGCCAACCAGCCTCGCCGCTCGCCTGGCGCCCTGATGCCGTCCATGTCAACGACTGGCAGACGGCGCTCGCCCCGGCCTGGCTGCATTACGAGGGGCGGCGCCGCCAGCGTCGTCACCAGGTACAACATCGCCTTCCAGGGCAACTCGCGCCCCGGCTACCTGTCGGCGCTCGGCCTGCCTGATTACGCCTGGCGCCTCGATGGTGTCGAATACCACGGCCAGCTTTCCTTCCTCAAGGCCGGCCTGCAACTGGCGACGCTGATCTCGACGGTCAGCCCGACCTACGCCCGCGAAATCCAGGACGAGTATTTCGGCTACGGGCTTGCTCCCTTGCTGCGCCATCGCGCCAACGCGCTGCGCGGCATCCTGAACGGCGTCGACAGCGCAATCTGGAACCCGGCCTGCGATCCCGCGCTGGCCGCTCCCTATGCTGCCAACCGGCTCGCCGCCAAGCGCACCAACAAGCGTGCGCTGCAACTGGAAATGGGCCTCGACCCGGTGGACGATCGGCCACTGTTCGGTATCATCAGCCGCCTGACCGACCAGAAGGGACTCGATCTCGTGCTGGCGCTGGGTGACGGAATCACCCACCTGCCGGCCCAGCTGGCCATTCTCGGTAGCGGCGACAAGGCCCTAGAAGCCGGGTTCAGCGAGCTCGCCGCTCGCCACCCCGGCCAGATCGCCGTCCGCCTCGGCTTCGACGAAACCCTGGCCCATCGCATCGAGGCCGGTGCCGACTGCTTCCTGATGCCGTCGCGCTTCGAGCCCTGCGGCCTCAACCAGATGTACAGCCTGCGCTACGGCACGCCGCCCATCGTGCGTGCCACCGGCGGCCTCGCCGATACCGTGATCGACGTCAGCGAAGCCACACTGGCCGCCAAGACGGCCAACGGCTTCGTCGTCGACGGGGAAACGCCGCACGCGCTGTGGCTGACGCTCGAACGCGCCACCCGCTACTGGCAAGACCGCAAGCTGTGGCAGCGCATCCAGCAGAACGGCATGCGCCGCGATTTCTCGTGGGAACACGTCGCCCACGACTACGTCACCCTCTACCAAGACGCCATCGCCGCCCGCACCTGAAAGCGATGCCGGAAATCGTCCTCATCGCTGCCGTCGCCAGCAACCGCGTGATCGGCCGCGACAACCGGCTGCTCTGGAACATCCCGGAAGACATGGCGCATTTCAAGGCGCTGACCGCCGGCCACACGGTCGTCATGGGGCGCAAAACCTGGGAATCGCTGCCACAGCGCTTCCGGCCCCTGCCGGGGCGCCGCAACATCGTCGTCAGCCGCCAGGCCGACTATGACACACCCGGCGCCGAAGTTGCAGACTCATTGGAAAATGCCTTGAAAATGGCGTCGACCGCAGCAAGCGTTTTTGTCATCGGCGGCGAGCAAATCTATGCGCAGGCAATGGCCGTCGCCGACCGCCTGGAAATTACTGAAGTCAATCAAGAACCGGAAGGCGATGCCTGGTTTCCCGAGATTGCTGGGGTCGACTGGGAAAAAGCGGCAAAAATCGAGGGGAACGGGCACGCCTTCGTGACCTATCGCCGACGCACCACTTAGAAATATCAGCCCGCCCCCTTTTTCGTGTTCGCCCAGTCGCTTGCTGCTGTCTCTATTGTTCGTCGAGAATTAGCCACACCAAAATTCCAGACCCTTTTAGCTTCCTGGTCTTACTGTGCCAAAAGTTGGATGGGACCATCCCGCAACACGGACATCGCTGAGTAACCGGTAACTCTGCGGCGTTCTTTCCAGCGCCGATCGTGCTGTCGACAATGTCCTCCTCGAATCACGAAACGCGGAGGAGGCCAGGATGGCCAAGGCAGGGGAAGGGTCGCGGGTGCGGCGTAGCGCGAGCGAATGGGAGGCGTTGCTGTCGCGATTTCCGGGCAGCGGTTTGAACGTTGCGACCTTCTGCAAACGCGAAGGGATCAGCGATACCAGCTTCCATCGCTGGCGCACACGTCTGGGCATCGCCCTCGACAGTCAGGACAAGGCCAGCGGCCAGCCGGCCACCTTCGTCGACGTCGGCCCTCTGAGCACAACCACGGCGACGCCCGCTCGTTTCCACCTCACCCCTCGACCTCGGCGGCGGCCTGATCCTGCAGCTGGAGCGCCGCTGATGTTTTTCCCTGAAGGCCAAATCCGCGTCCAAGTCTATGGCCAGCCGGTCGACCTGCGCAAATCCTTCGACGGTCTGTACGCGATCACCCGTCATGTCCTCGGTCAGGACCCGCTGAGCGGCCAGCTCTTCGTCTTCTTCAATCGCCGTGGCACTCAGGTGAAGGTGCTCTACTGGGATCGCAGCGGCTTCTGCCTGTGGGCCAAGCGTCTCGAAGAAGGCCGTTTCGTCGCCAACTGGGATAAAGTGCGCACGTGCGAAATCGACTGGACCGGTCTGAAACTGCTCCTCGAAGGGATCGAGCCGGGACGCCGGAAGAAGCGTTATCACGCCTCTGGAGCGCCCATAAAAACGCTTCAAAACAGCGGCTTGTGTTAAAATACACGCATGGATTCAGCACGTTACCAGACGGTTTACAACCTCGAACAAGCCGCGGCATTGTGCCCGCAAGAGGTGCTGGATCTGTGCCAGACGCTGTCTGCTGAAATCACCGCACTGAAGCAACAAATCGACTGGTTCAAGCGCCAGATCTTCGGCCAGAAAAGCGAACGACGCATCGACGTCACGCCGAGCGGCCAACTGAGTCTCGGCGAGTTCCCGACGCCCCCACCAGGTTCTGAGTCACCAGGTCGCCCCGTCGCCGCGCATACCCGTCAGCCGACCAGCAAGCGTCCCAGTGACGAAAGCGTGCCCTTCTTCGACGAGAACCGCGTCCCAGTCGAAGTCGTCGAGCTCACCGCGCCGGAAGTCGAAGGCCTCTCCCGAGGACTACGAGGTCATCAGCCACAAGGACAGCTATCGCCTGGCGCAACGGCCGGGTAGCTACGTGGTGATCAAGTATCGCCGGCCGGTAATCAAGCTCAAGAGTAACCAGACACTGGTCTGCGCCAACGCGCCGGCCGGTGTCATTGAGGGCAGCCGGGCCGACGTCAGCTTCGTCGCCGGACTGCTGATTGACAAATTTGCCTACCACCTGCCACTGTATCGCCAGCATCAACGCCTGGCCGATGCGGGAATCACCGTCAGCCGGCCGTGGCTGACGCAGATCGGGCAACAGGGCATCACTCTGCTCGAACCGATCTACGAGGCGCAGTTTGCCTCGATCCGCAGCTCGCGCGTCAAGGCGATGGACGGACGCCGATCAAGGCCGGACAGGGCGCACCCGGCAAGCTGAAAGCGGCGTACTTCTGGCCGGTGTATGGCGAAGGCGACGAAATCTGTTTCCCCTTCTTCGCCAGTCGCGAGTTCAAGCACGTCGAGGCGGCCCTCGGACTGACCGCCGCCGAAGGCGCGGTGCTGTTGTCGGACGGCTATCAGGCCTACAGTCATTACGCGGCGCAGATCGGGATCACGCACGCCCAATGCTGGGCGCACACGCGTCGTAAGTTCTTTGACGCGCAAGACGCGGAACCAGAAGCGGCAGCGCAGGCACTCGCGCTCATTGGGGACCTGTATCAGGTCGAAGAGCGCATCCGCGAGCAAAAGCTCACCGGTGCAAGGAAGCGCGACTATCGTCTGGAGCATGCCAAACCGATCGTCGAGCGTTTCTTCGCCTGGGTTGGCGAACGCTTCGCGGCGCAGGGGCTGTTACCGCGCAATCCGCTGACCAGGGCGCTGGCCTATGCGCGCGATCGACGATGGGGACTGGAGGTCTTCCTCGCCGACCCGGACGTGCCGATCGACACCAATCACCTCGAACGCGCCCTGCGGGTGATTCCCATGGGGCGCCGCTCCTGGCTGTTCTGCTGGACGGAGTTCGGCGCCAGGCAGGTCGGGATCATCCAGAGCCTGATCGTTACCTGTCGGCTGCATCAGATCGACCCCTACGATTATCTCGTCGATGTCCTGCAGCGCGTCGCCGAGCACCCCGCCGACCGCGTCCATGAACTCACGCCACGGGTCTGGAAAGAACTGTTCGCTCAGAACCCGCTGCGCTCGCCTTTGTACGCGTTGCCGAAGTAGGGGCGCTCGACGCCGCGTAGTTGCCGGTTACATCGCTGAAGCCTGCTGACGATGGTGCGGGCTATAAGCAATCGTAACGTTGGAATCGAGTCCGGCCCATGGCGCTGTGCCCGTTCAGCTGCCGCGAGGGACGTAATCCTCGGGTAAGGCAAGCGTTTCTGGTCGACCACGGTTTTTTGGGGCTGCCCTCCCGAGTTCGACAGTTAATTGCGCAAGTGACTGATTTCACTTGAGGTGAATTTAAAGAATGCCACTACAACAGCGTCAGTTGCTGCGGGGCGGTCGGTTTTTTCACGTCCAGGGCATTAAGCACCTCGGTTTGCTCGGCACTGAGGATCGAGACGCCGGTGACGGGTTCAGACGCGTTGAGCCGGATCTGGTGACGCTGGATTCGGCGAAGGTAGTCGAGCGCTCGTTCCGGCGATAGCCCGGCGTTGGCCGCTTTCAGGCGCTGACGCATGACCCGGTAAAGGATCAGCGCCATGAAGCAGATCGCCGCGTGAGCCCGGATGCGTTCGGGCAGACGGTGGTAGACCGGTCCGATCTCCAATTCGGATTTGAGTACCTTGAAGCCGCGCTCGATATCCGCCAGCGACTTGTACCGTGCAACAACGTCCCGGGTGATCAGGTCCGTCGTATTGGTCACCAGCAGCAGTTTGCCGTCCATCAGGTTCGCCAAGGAACGCGCGCGCTCATCGATAGCGTAGATGAAGCGCTCGCTTTTCAGGTCGACCTTGATGATCTTCGACAGATGGGCCTCGCTGACCTCATGGAAGAAGCGCGCCTTGGCGCCACTGTCCGAGAGCTTGCGGCCCCGATGGTTGACGCCGTCATCCTGATCGTCAAGTTTGCCCACCCACTGCGCGGCGCGCTGGATCAGCTTCCCGATCTGCTCGTCCCGTCGTTGGGTCTGTAGGGCGGTACGTTCTGGATCGTGGGCAATCACCAAGCGCAGCGCGTTCCACGTCTTTTCAGCGATGATCTCGACGGTTGCCGCTTGGCACTGGCTCTTGTGGAAGTCATCGAGCAGTTCAGTGAATTCGTGATAGCGGCGTCCCGGCACCGCCAGGATGAATTCGAGCGGCCGGCCACTGGCCAGACGTATTTCGCTCAGCGCATCGAGGTTGTCCAAGCTGAGCAAGCCGCGATCGGCCACCAACACCAGGCGACTGACCGAGGGGAACCGGTTCAACACGATTTTGAGCATCGGCAGCAGCGTCTTTGTCTCCGCCGTATTGCCGTCGACCACCGCGTGGCAGATCGGCAAGCCCTCGGCCGTCTGCACCACGCCGAGCATGAATTGCCGTGCAATCAGCCCTTCCTTGGCCATGCCAAAGGCACGCACATCGCTTTCCTGGGTGCTCAGTCCCTCGGCGCGTATCGTCGTCAGGTCATAGAACACGACGGACAGATCCTGATCGATCATCGCTCGCAGCAAGCCGGCCACCACGGTATCGACCGCCTCGTGTTGATCCATCAGGGCATCCATGCTGCGCAGCAGATGCTGATGCGTGATCGCTTTGACCTCGACCTCAGGCAAGGCCACCGTCTCCAGCCAGCGCAACACGCCCAGTTTGGATTCCGGATCGCAGAGTCGGTTGAACACCATCACCCGGATCAGCGCTTCCACGTCGATCGTATGCCGCGTGCGGCGAAACACCCGCTTCAGTTCGGCAAAACCGAGCGATTTCCAGAGTTCGGTCAGTGTCCATACATCGCCAAACGCCCGGGCCGACTCGAAGCTCACCGTCGGTGTCGGTGGCACAACCACCATGGCTTCCACGGCCCGATACCTTGAGCAACCCCTTGATCACTGAATCGAGACCGCCATCGCGTTAATCAAGACGGCCAAGCGTCGCCACGGTACGCTTCTTCACCCGCCCAGCGTCGTCCCGGTAGGACTCGACGAGTTGGACGTAGCGGCGACCTCCTGAGGTGGTTATCTTGACATGCATGCCGCCACAGCATCACCGACATGAGTCCTGTCAAGTCAGAATTTAATAGGCCTTAGCGTGCCACCACACAACTTTCTTAGACATCCTCTGAAACCCGCGCCGTTACTGGGGCCATGTGTCAAAAATGGCTACTTTTGCCGCTGAACTGTCGAACTCCTGTTGTCCGTCCCATGATCACCTCCACGTCAAATGGTAGAACAATCATGGCAATTAACGGCACGTTTGTAAATATATTAATGGAACGCACCACTAGTGCCCGGGCAAGCATCCGAAAAATGGGCATCCGAAAAAAATTAAGTGAGTGCCATTCGGGTAAAGCCCCCTTGTGTCACGCCCCCTACGTCAGAATAGTTGTCGCCTCGATAGAATCTCCCCCTGGGGCGGCGACAAAGGATGGAAATGGCAAGGTATTCAGAGAAGTTCAAAGGTAGAGCGGTAGCACGATTGTTGGCGCCGGAAAATGCAGCAATAGATGTGGTGGCCCGTGAAGTAGGCATTGGTTCGGGAACCCTTGAGCGTTGGCGAGATGACGCGCAGTCCATGCCCGCCCGAGGGCGGGCATGGACTGTGGCGGCGCGCCTGGAGGCGGTGATCGTCACTGCGGCGCTGGACGAAACCAGCAAAAGCGCGTGGTGTCGAGAGCACGGCGTTTATCCGGACGAGCTGATCAAATGGTGGGCCAGCGCCACGACAGCGTTGGCCGAACCGGAAGAAGTCAGAGCCAGCCCGCAAGCAACCCGACAAGACCGCAAACGCATCAAGGAACTCGAACGCGAATTGCTACGCAAGGACCGGGCACTCGCTGAAACCGCTGCCCTGCTGGTTCTCTCAAAAAAGTCGCGGCGATCTTCAACAAAGGCGAGGCCGAATGATCGGCCTTGAAGATCGCCAAGCCTTGGCCCAAGACATCCATACCGCCCATGTCGCCGGTGCTCGGCTCAGGCTTGCCTGCGCGAGGTAGCCGGCATCGAGTTACGCACCTTGCAACGCTGGAAAGCCATTGAGGGCGGCATCTGCGCAGATCGCCGGCCCTTGTCCATGCGCCCGACGCCCAGGCACGCGCTCAGTGAGGCCGAACGCACGCAGGTGCTTGCCGTGGCCAACGAGCCACGCTTTGCGGCCGTGCCGCCAGCGCGCATGGTGCCGATGCTGGCTGATGAAGGGATTTACCTGGCCAGCGAATCCACCTTCAGCCGAGTGCTGCGTGAGCACGGTCAAACCACCCTCCGAGGACGGGCCAAGGCGCCTAGGCAACAGCGAGTGCCGACCACGCACATTGCCACCACGCCGCGCCAGGTGTGGTGCTGGGACATGACTTATCTGCCAGGCAAGGTTAAGGGGCACTGGTTTCACCTTTATCTCATCCTCGACCTGTATAGCCGCAAGATTGTCGGCTGGGGAGGTGCACGGCAGCGATCACGCCGACCATGCCGCGCATCTGGTGCGCCGTACGGCGCTCGCCGAGGGGATTGCCGCACTCGCGACCAAGCCTGTTCTGCACGGCGACAACGGCTCGACGCTCAAGGCCACGACGGTGCTGGCGATGCTCAACTGGCTGGGAGTCAGGCCCTCGTATTCTCGACCCCGAGTCAGTGATGACAATGCTTACGCGGAATCGCTGTTTCGGACGGCCAAATACCGCCCTGAGTTTCCTGCTAACGGCTTTGCCGAGCTCAACGACGCCAGGACCTGGGCAGTCAGCTTCGTGCACTGGTACAACGTCGAGCATCGGCACAGTGGCATTCGTTATGTCAGCCCAGCCCAGCGCCATGCCGGCGAGGATCTCGCCATTCTCGCGGCCCGACATGCCGTCTATACCTCAGCGCGTGATCTCAACCCGGCGCGCTGGACTGGTCAGACACGAAATTGGACGCCGGTCGGTGTAGTGACCCTCAATCCAGAACGCGATTGCATCGCCAACGCGCATCTGGAAGACAAGCTTATTCCGCCATTGGCTGCATGACCGAGGCGACAACTATCTTGACGCGCGCCGGTAGTCGTACGCCGGATGGTTATCATAATTGAGACCTTGATCGGCCAAACACCCGTCATTGGTTCCGATGTAGAGACCCCTAAGCCGGACGAGCCGGAACCAAACAGGTATTACGATAGAAGCCTGACGAATGACCGAGGAGGCGATCATGTTGGCGATGGCTCTGGCGGAACGATACGCGACGAACATGCATGGCGTGCTTTCGTGCTTTGACCGGATCATTATCACCGGCACGCTGCCTGGTGCGTGCTACGCGGCAGGAATGACGAGTTATTTGTACACGCACGGAATTCGGGTATTCGACTACCCGCGATTTGCCGAGCCGCTGCGAGATCGCATTCGTGAGCGTGCGCAGGAGGTGTGTCTGGCGGCGGGTATTGAAATCGAGCACGTCAGCAAAAGCCATATTCGCAAGGAAGAGTTGGTCGCGCGAGTGCTCGCCGGTCGCGGCGACGCACCGGGTTTGGTGCATGTGCTCTCGGCCATGGAAGCCTGTCCGAGCTACAAACCGTGGCATGACAAAGGCAGTGGCAAGACTTACCTGCGCCCCGATCAAGGCAAGTGCCTGCACTACTACTTCTATTTCATCGACGAGGAACTGGGGTTGTGCTACCTGCGTGTGCCGACGTGGGCACCGTTCGGGTTGCAGTTCTACTGTAATGGTCACAGCGCTCTGGCAAGAACTCTGACGCGAGAAAGGATCGACTTCCTCCAGCAGGACAACGCCTTCCTGCGTGTCGCCGACATCGCGCAGGCGCAGGCGCTGGCGGATGCGTTCAGTCCCGACGTACTTCACCCGCGACTGGATCGCTATGCGCAGTGGTTGTGCCCAGTGCTTGACGTCTTTGGATCCTCGTATCACTGGAGCTTGCGCCAAGTCGAATACTCCACCGACCTGATGTTTCGCAGTGAGCAGATATTGGTTCCACTGTATGACGCCATTTCGCGCCAAGCGGTCTTGGCCGCCAACGCAGAACGCGTCTCCAGCTTTCTGGGCAAGAAGGTCACGCCACAACTGGCCCAGGAGATCGGTTCCCGGTTGTCCACCCGTATCGAGGGGCGCTGCATCAAGCACACCATGGGCGCCGCTGGCGTCAAGGTGTATGACAAATTCTCCCGCGTACTGCGGGTCGAAACGACCGTCAATGACGTGAGTTTCTTCAAACACCACCGCAAGGTGGAACACAAGGACAGGCACGCCACCCGAGAATTGGCGCCCCTGAAGAAGACAATCTATAGCCTGATCGACCTGCGCGACATCCTGCTCGGCTGCAACCAACGTTACCTGGCGTTCCTCTCCAGCCTCGATGACCCCAGTGCCGGCGAGCGTGACTTGGAGCGATTGAGCATGCCACGGTTGGGGGCGGCTCCCGGTGTCAAAGGGTGAACTTCTTTGATCCTGCCGAGAAAGCCTTGCTGCAAACCATGCAACGCGGCGAGTTCAACATTCACGGTTGGCGTCGTGCCGATCTTCTCAGCTATCTGAAGCTCACTCCGTCCGCCATGTCGCGCCAACTTGCCCGACCGCGTACGCTCGGCTTGATCAAGAAAGTCACTCATACCTATCGCTACTACCTCACTCGATTGGGACGTTCAGTCGTCGCTGCGGCCTGCTCATTGACCCGCTTCAACATAGTGCCAACCATGGCTTGCGCATCCTGAATTCTTCTCATGATTTGTGATGATTGAACTGGTTAGTGATTAATAATGAATCGCTTGCCGGGATTTGGCGAAGACTGGGGTAGCAGCCCTGATTGACCTTCGGTTTCGCTGGAGTGGCTGCTCCCTCTTCACCAGTGAATGCCGTTACGATGCTGTCTTCGTCATATGGCTTTTCCATATGATGATCCAGAACGGAAGTGATACTGGCAGGCGTGTAGGCGCCCTTGCTGTACTGGGTCGCACTGCATTTGCCTTGCGCAGCACTTGGACAACTGAGCGGGAAATCCAGGAACGGCGTTGTCGCCCCCTCAGCGACAGGCGCCACTACGACGATGCATGCGACTCCTAGAAAAATCTTGCGCATGACCACCCCCGAAAATAATCGATGCGACAATTCAGACGACAGCGAACGGGGTCTTTGCGGTCTTCGTGTTCTTCCCGTCCGAAATCGTCGTTACCAGGGTGTAGTTCCCCTTCGGGAGATCCTTCGGCAAGCTCACCTTGGCAGTTGACGAGACTCAAACGTTCCCCCGCGCGAGACTGCCTGCGGCGCGACCGCCGCACTTTCGACCACCAACTTGTTGCCGCGGTCGTCGTAGCGGTATTTCATCGCGGCTTCCGCACGGGTCGCGTCTTGCTGGTCCCTGTAATTGCCGATGGCGGCGCCTACCAGCAGGCCTATCAAGGCACCGATCAGAGCGCCTTTCCCCTTGTTCTTGCTTACGGCGGCACCGAGAGCGGCGCCACTGACGGCACCGATGGCGGCGCCCTGTTGGGTTTGCGTCGCGCCAGTGTTGGCGCATCCTCCGAGTTGCATAGTAGTGATCGACACAACCAGAATACTTGCGATTACCTTCTTCATGGCTTCTCTCCCTGTAGCTCCATTATTCGACGACAAATATCCGGTCCTTCGGCATGCCCCTGGCCTGAAAGCGCCGGACGACCTGGAACGCGCGATCCTTCTGTTCGGCGCTGGTCACCGACCCTTTCAAGGTTACCGACAGATCGTCGGCAACCTGTGCTGTCACGCTGCCCACACCGCCGTTGCGCAGCGCTCGGTTGATCTCACCCTCCAGCTTGGCGGGGTCGATGGTTGCTGCTGTCTGGGGCGGCTCGGCGATAACCTGGATCGTGTTGCGAACGCCACTCAGTTCAGGCGAGTTGGAAGCGAGAATCTGGGCATCTTCCTTCTCTTTGGCCGTGCCGACCTTGCCGCGCAGCACTGCGCTTCTGTCCGCGTTGACCTTGACGGAAACACCTGATAGCCCACTGTTCCTTAGCTGCCGGTTGAGGTCCTGCTGGACTCCTGAAGCATCGAATGACGGGGCCGGGGGCGCGGCTTGCACAATGGGAGCATCGTTGGGCCCGGAGCGGGCAAGGGGCGCGGCTTGTGCCACATCCAGTCGATCATTCACCGCGGCGACGCCCGTCGCCGCTTTCGCAAGCGCGACCACTCTTGCCCTTTGTTCTTCGCTCGTTACCGAGCCGTAAAGCGTCACGACGAGGTCGGCATCGGTCGTAGACTGAATCGTCTTGGAAAAACCCGCATCCGCGAGAATCATCGTCACCCCGGCGTCAACCATCTGCCTTGTTGGCGTAGCTTGAATGGAGGCTGCGGGCGCTAAGGATGCGGGTGAAGTTGGTGGCGCTTCCCCAAACGCCTTTGTTGGCGCGTTACGACCTGTAAGATACCAATACCCTCCGCCGCCAGCCGCGACCAAGACCGCCACAATACCGGTTGCAATGACGATGTTTGATCTCGATGATGCAGGTTTCGCTCCCCGAATGGGGGTAGCTGCCTGCTGCAGCTGAGCTGGAGGCGGCTCAGTCACGAGGATGGGTGGTAAAGGCAGCCCTTCGGCTCGGGCAATGTTGGTTTTCTTGGTAGCTGCATCGGCCAGACCCACACCTGTCGGCTCCTCCGGCCAAAGCCACGCCATCCTTCTTGCAGAATTTTGCAGCAGCCGCATTTGCGGTGCCGCATTTTGGACAAATGACAAGATTGGCGATGGCCGGGGCCGGGGCCGGTGACGGTGACGGTGACGGTGACGGTGACGGTGACGGAGGCGGTGACGGAGGCGGGTTCATCGGCTGCGGTTCTAGTGCGGTCGCCTTTTCGCCAGCCAGGGTGGTGACAGGATCGCTGGCTTTGCCAGTGGCGGCCTCAACTGCGGCTAGTGATGGTTCCTGACGCGGCGCGGTAGCGGGGACCGCACTTGCGGGTGTGCCGCTGTCGAAGCGATAGCCATCTACCTTGCAGAACTTAGCTGCTGGTGCATTTTCCGAACCGCACTGCGGGCATTTCTTGGTCGCGGGGGCTCCGAGGCGACGGCCGCAAGCGCCGCTGGCGGTGGTTCCTGACGTGGCGCGGCAGCGGGGACCGTACTTGCGGGCGTGCCGCCGTCAAAGCGGTAGCCATCTACCTTGCAGAACTTCGCTGCCGGTGCATTTTCCGAACCGCATTGCGGGCATTTCTTGGTCGGGGCGGCGCCGAAGCGACGGCCGCAAGCGCCGCTGGCGGTGGTTCCTGACGTGGCGCGGCAGCGGGGACCGTGCTTGCGGGCGTGCCGCTGTCAAAGCGGTAGCCATCTACCTTGCAGAATTTCGCTGCCGGTGCATTTTCCGAACCGCATTGCGGGCATTTCTTGGTCGCGGGGGCTCCGAGGCGACGGCCGCAACCACAACAGGCGATGCTTCCTGACGTGGCGCAACAGCGGGGACCGCACTTGCCGGCGTGTCGCTTTCAAAGCGGTAGCCATCTACCTTGCAGAACTTCGCTGCCGGTGCATTTTCCGAACCGCATTGCGGGCATTTCTTGGTCGCGGGGGGCTCCGATGTCCTCGCTTCAATCTTCGCTCCGCACTTGGGGCAGAACTTCGGAGTGCCGCTCAGGGCTGCATTGCAATTCGGACAGCTCATGTCTTCTCCTTCTTACCTCGATTGCTGAACGGGATCAATCGGTTGGGATTTTCTGCCCGCATCGAGTGCAGAATTTGGCGGATTCCGAGTTCCCTTGGCCGCATTCGGAGCAAAAGACCGCCGAGATTCGATTCTGGATTGGCACGAACATATCCGGCACGACCTCATACACTGAGGCAATCTTCCTGGACAGGACATACCATCCACCCCGAAGTCCAAGCGCCACAACGACCCCCATGATTATTCCATTTGAACATTGCATAATCAACCCACCCCCTTCGTCGCCGTCATGGAGACACCGAATTCACAAGTCCCGAATACCGAGCACCGGAGACGGTGTCCGCAGGATTCGCAAAATGTGTCACCCACGTTCACGCCCATGCCACATTGTGGGCAAAACGAAACTGCATCCCCCATTGCCGGCAGCGATGCTTCGACCATCTGTATGCTTGGAGCGAGTTGCATTGTGTTCGGTGTTGTTGGCGTACTACGTTCAATGGCTGTTGCGCCGACCACGCCCAGGATTATTGCCAGTAGATGCATGACGGTGGCGATCAGGGGTATGGCGCTCAAACCAGGGAAGAGGTCAAAAACTGCTGCCAGGATAGGGAAGATGACTAGCCACATCTTTCCGACATAAGCTCCACGGATCAAGCACAGGAGGCAGAGGATCAGCATCGCGCCCAAGTGCATCCAGAATGCCGGGGTGACACCTGCCCCCGAAGCGGCAACCACCGCCCCGACTACAGCCGAGTTGGACCCGAGGTAGGGCAAAAAATATGTCGGCAGCATAAATATGATGTAGGCAATGACGAATACTGGCGCGTTGCCCAAGGCTTTATTGATGGCGTCCATCGAACCCCCCTCGTTGTTGATCATTGGGACAGTAGGTGTAGCGTTACGCTGCCCCGATGCGTAATTCCGTGTTCATTCTTAATCAAAGCACTACTATCGAGAGACCTTCCAATGCCCGCGAGTAGCCAAATCTGGCCTCCCTTTTCAGCCGCATCATGCTCCTACCCCCGCTCACCCCCGGAGTCGGTAACGCTAATTGCCGAGAAGCCGCCCGGCACTCTTCCGACGCAGCTACTTGTTGACGACATGTCTCATCTACAGTGCATTGTCCAAGAGCAATAGTCATGCCATTGTTATGAACATTAATGTTTTCAATCCCTTGAATCTCGCGGCCAATCTTGGTCAGCAACCTCTGTAAGATTTTCCGACACATTCCGGCTTTCACCGTCAATCAGAATCACGCCAGTTCTTCCCCATGGTGATCGGGCGCTACCCGTATTCACCACATTGCCATAGACAAAGAGTACGCCGCTCCGGCATAAGTTGGGCGCCCCTCTCGTTCCTGTCCGCAGCCGCAAGTCAAAGGGTCTACCATCGAAATTATCGCGAATGTGGTAGGCGTATGGAAGGCGCACGTAATGGCATCGTTGCGGCAAACCTTCACCTCCTGCCCCAATTCGCCAAAGTACTGGACGATGTTGTAGGTGAAGCTGTCGCAATCATCGATCATCAGCAACGTGTCGCGGCTATCCTCTTGTTCTGCATGGCTAACGTTCCGGATTCTCCGGGCGACGCTAGCAAGACAAAGTCATACGCCAGCGCCTGTTGTCCGGAATCGAGCGCGCGAAGAGTGGCATTGTCGCCCAGATCGGCCTCCGCTCAAAACGTCACTGACGCAGCGCGAGGAACATTGCATGGAGCGGCTGCCTCCGGGTATTGCCGGGAGCGCCTCCCGATTCGCGACACGCGGTCTGGCCGACCTTCTTCCGCTCGCTTCCGCAAATCACGTGATCAGAATCCCAGCAGACTCGCCTGCCATGCCCGCATCGCCAGAACCAGCCGGCCGGACAAGGTGATGTATTCGCCGTAGAGGAGCGTGTAGGCCTCGGCTACCTGGCCCGCCGCGGCCAGATCGACGATCCGTCCGGCAAGCTCGTGAAATTCGGTGTGCAGGCGGCGAACCTCAAGGTAGTGATCCGTCAGGCGGTCATCCGCTGAGAGGCCCGGGCCATTCAGCCATTTACCAAACTCACAGAAGCTGTCGGCCCGGGTGCGATTCACGTCGATCCCCGACAGCGCGTCGAGCACCGCCTGCCTGATCTGCGACATCCAGTGTGTGTGTGCCTGTATGGCAAGATCAATGTCCGTCATGTTATTCATCCCGTTCTCCCCCTCGACCAATGCAGTACATGCCGCCACGCATTTTACATCCTGCGCCGTTACCGGTTAAAGCCGTCAGCAAGCTGCCGACTCCGGCCTCCCGTGCCGGATTTTTCCCTCTCCTGAACCGAGGTCACCCGTTGACATGGCGCCTCCATGCCGTTCTTTCAAGCAGCCGCGCATCCTAACGCGGCAATCGTTCCACTCCGGCTAGCCACCGTTGCCGCCTCGCCGCATTCAGTCGAGACGGGTATCGAGGCCCTGTTCCGCCAGTTCGGCGGCACGCAGCACCGCGCGCGCCTTGTTCTGGGTCTCGGTCCACTCGGAATTGGGATCGGAATCGGCGACAATCCCGGCGCCGGCCTGCACATGTAGTTGCCTGTCCTTGACCACCGCCGTGCGGATCGCGATGGCCAGATCCATGTCGCCATTGAAACCGAGGTAGCCGACCGCACCGGCGTAAATTCCGCGCTTGACTGGTTCCAGTTCGTCGATGATCTCCATCGCCCGCACCTTCGGCGCGCCGGAGACGGTGCCCGCCGGGAAGGTCGCGCGCAGTACGTCGAGCGCGGTCAAGCCTTGCTGCAGCCGGCCTTCGACGTTCGAGACAATGTGCATCACATGCGAATAGCGCTCGACGATCATGTTCTCGGTCAGCTTGACGGTGCCGACCCTGGCGACACGGCCGCAGTCATTGCGCCCGAGGTCGAGCAACTGCGTGTGTTCGGCGCGCTCCTTCTCGTCGGCAAGAAGTTCGGCGGCGAGCGCGGCGTCCTCTTCGGGCGAGGCTCCACGCTTGCGGGTGCCAGCGATCGGACGCACGGTAACACGATCACCCTCCAGGCGGACAAGAATCTCCGGCGAGGCGCCGACGACATGGAAATCCTCGAAATCGAAATAGAACATGTAGGGCGACGGGTTCAGGCTGCGCAGCGTGCGGTAGAGCGCCAGCGGGCTCGCGTGGAAGGGCTTGGTCATGCGCTGCGAGAGGACGACCTGCATGATGTCGCCCTCGGTAATGTAGTCCTTGGCCCTGACGACTGCCTTCTTGAAGGCGGCCTCACCGAAGATGGACACCGCCGGCTCGGAATGCACCGGCTGCTCGCGCGGGATGGCGACCGGCGTGCGCAGCTTGCCCAACAGATCCTTGAGGCGCGCCCGGGCCTTCTGCCACGCCCCCGGAAAACCCGGTTCGGCATAGACTACCAGCGTCAATTTGCCGGAAAGGTTATCGACCACGGCGATTTCCTCCGAGAGCAGCAGGCCAATATCCGGCGTGCCGATTTCGTCGGTCTTGCACGTGCGGGTCAGCCGCGTCTCGACATAGCGCACCGTGTCATAGCCGAAGCAGCCGACCAGGCCACCGCAGGGACGCGGGAGCCCAGCCTGCGGCGCCGAGCGGAAGCGCCGCATGAACTTGCCGATGAATTCGAGTGGATTAGTGTCATCCTCGCGCTCGGCGATCCGGTTGCCGGTCAGCACCAATACCTGATGGCCGTGGACGACGATGCGCGTCGATGCCGTGAGGCCGATAATCGAATAACGGCCGAACCGTTCGCCGCCCTGCACGGATTCGAGCAAGTAGGAGTAGGGTCCGTTGGCCAGCTTCAGGTAGATGGAGAGCGGCGTGTCGAGGTCGGCAAACGTCTCCAGAGTGACCGGAATACGGTTGTAGCCTTGCGCGGCAAGGGTGTTGAATTCGGTTTCAGTCATGGGGAAGCCTCGAAAATGACAGCCGAGTTGCGTACTGGTGCATGACGTCGAGTTGGCGCACGAAAGGAAATCAGGGGCGCCAGCGACGCCAACCTTGCCATTCGTTCCAGAGTCGCAGAGTCGTCATTTTTTCTAGAGGTCCTGAAAGGTATGCGCCTGACCATAGGCGACAGACAGATCGCATACTAGCGCATCGCAATCAGCGCTGTCCACCGGCGACGCGCATACGAGTCCTTCGAGTTCAATCAGGCAACTATTGGCATATCGGCCGTTGACCGCAGCAGGGTAGCGGAAAAAAATTCGATCCCGTCATGCGAACGCCGGCAGTCCGCGGAATTTCGTACCTAAGGTTTTAGAAAACCATCGCTCCTCTACCCACCGCTGCACCACTTCATCACCACGCAGATGGCCATGGGGCTGACACCCTGCACCAGTCGATCACGAGGGGCTCTGGCAATGTCATGCCGCTTCGGCTAGACTCATCCGCTTCTCTCGACTTTGGCTCACATCGGCGGCGATTCCATGCGGCAAACCAGCACGAACATGCAGTTGATCGAATTCAAGGGAACGACGCTTCCGGGAGTCGAGATCACGGAAGTGGACTGGCAAGGCGTGCAAACGGTGTTGAAAACGCACGGGCTGAACGTAATTGGCGTGTGCGGCGGCAACAGTGAACTCCGACATCGAGCGGCAGCCGACGCCGGCCTGCCGACCTATGCTGCGCTGGAACGTTCGGTGCGTGCGGCGCCTGCCACCGAAGTAGCTACGCCTCCGCCAGTCCCCGCCACCGAGCCGCCTGTCGCGGCGGCTCCACCAACGGCGACAATCGCCGCCGTGGCTTCGTCAACACTGTTCATCGACCGACCGCTACGCTCGGGCCAGCAGATTTATGCACGTGGTGGCGACCTCGTGGTTCTGGCAGCCGTCAACGCGGGCGCCGAAGTAATCGCGGATGGCAGTATCCACATCTACGCACCCTTGCGCGGGCGCGCGCTGGCAGGCGCTGGCGGCGCCGAGAATGCACGTATTTTGTGCACCCGCTTCGAAGCCGAACTCGTCTCGATCGCGGGTCTGTATCGGACCTTCGATACCGGCGTTCCGGTCGAGTTGGCTGGCAAACCCGTTCAAGTGCTGCTGAACACAAGTCCGAGCGAAAGTACCGGGCGACTGATTATCGAGCCGCTGACAACTGATTAGCGGCCGAGCCGTTGCCGGCCCAGATGGACGCCAAAGGCACCGGAAAGCCGATTCTGCAGGTAGAATCACCCTCTTTAGATTGCGGAGAAATACCGGTGACACGTATCGTCGTCGTAACCTCAGGTAAGGGCGGGGTTGGCAAGACCACCACCAGCGCCAGCTTTTCTTCGGGCCTCGCCCTACGCGGTTACAAAACTGCCGTCATTGACTTCGACGTCGGCCTGCGCAACCTCGATCTGATCATGGGTTGTGAACGCCGTGTCGTCTATGACCTTGTCAATGTGCTGAACGGCGAAGCAACACTCACCCAGGCGTTGATCAAGGATAAGCACTGCGAAAGCGGGAACCTTTTCGTACTCCCGGCTTCGCAGACTCGTGACAAGGAGGCACTGACAGAGGAAGGCATCGAAAAGGTTCTCAAGGAGCTCGAACACATGGGCTTCGACTATGTGGTCTGTGATTCGCCGGCAGGCATCGAGCGCGGCGCGGTCATGGCCCTGACCTTTGCCGACGAAGCGCTGGTCGTTTCGAACCCGGAGGTATCCTCGGTGCGCGACTCCGACCGTATTCTCGGCATCATTCAGGCCAAGTCGCGCCGCGCCCAGCTCGGTGGAGAGCCCGTCAAGGAACATCTGCTGATTACCCGCTACTCGGCGAAGCGCGTCAATGAGGGCGAAATGTTGTCGTACAAGGACGTCCATGAGATCCTGCGCGTACCTATTATCGGCGTGATTCCCGAGTCGGAATCCGTACTGCAATCGTCGAATTCCGGCACACCGGCAATCCATCTTGCCGGTAGCGATGTTGCCAGCGCCTACCTCGACGTGGTTGGCCGCTTCCTCGGGGAAACCATACCTCTGCGTTTTGTCGACTACGAGAAGCCTGGCCTGTTCAAGCGCCTGTTCGGGAGCAAATGAGGATGTCCCTCTTCTCCCTCATCTTCGGCAACAAGCCCAAGACGGCGGCCATCGCCAAGGAGCGACTGCAACTGATCATTGCCCACGAACGCAGTGGCGGCGCCAGTATACACCTGATTTTCTGCCCGACTTGCAGAAGGAGTTGATCACCGTCATCTCCAAGTATGTGTCGGTCAACCCGGATGACATCAAGGTATCGTTGGAGAGGCAGGGGAACTTCGAGGTGCTCGAGGTAAATATCGTCATGCCCGAGAAGGCCGGCAAGAGCTGACCGGGAGGTCTTCCCGCGGATCACACATCGTTCCAGCGATTGCAAGCCCTGACGGCGTACCGATGGGTACGTTAGCTTCAGGCTGCCCTTGCCACCACGAACGCAGCAAGAAGATCGGCGACCAGCACATCGCAACCAGCACTGTCCACTGGCTCGCCCTCGTTGTAGCCGTAAGGCACGACATAGGCGACACATCCGGCGGCATGGGCGGCCTGGATGTCGTTCTTCGAATCGCCGATATGCAGGTTATGGCCCGGCAGCACGCCAAAGATGCGGCAGGCGTGCAGAATGGGTTCGGGATGCGGCTTCTTGTGTGCCGTGCTGTCACCAGACACGATCACGTCAAAGTAGTCGGTCATGCCCATGAGGTCGAGCAAGGCTTCGGTGAACATGCCCGGCTTGTTGGTAACGACGCCCATTTTGACGCCGCTGGCTTTCCACGCTTGGAGGCCTTCAAGAACGCCGGGGTAAATCAGGGTGAATTTGCCGTTGACCGCAGCATAGTGGCGCTTGAAGGATTCGATGGCGGCGTGCAGCTTTTCCGCGCTGGGCGGCTGCTCGTGGGTCAGGCAGCGCTCGACGAGGACGGCCATGCCCTTGCCGACGAAGCGTGGACTTCGGCCTGAGAGCGCGGCGGCGCGCCGATTTCTTCGAGCATCAGGCGGCAGCCTTCGGCAAGGTCGGCGACAGTGTCGAGTAGCGTGCCGTCGAGATCGAAGGTGACGGATTGGAAGTGCATCAGACTTTTGCCAGTTCGCTGCGCAGGGCGCCGATGACGGTGTTGTAACGTTGCGGATCACTGTCCTTGCTGGCGCCAAAGACGGCCGAGCCGGCGACGAAGGCATCGACGCCAGCGCGGGCGATATCGGCAATGTTGCCAGTATTTACGCCGCCATCTATTTCGAGCCGGATGCGCTGCCCGGTTTGCTGTTCGTAGGCATTCAGCTTGGCGCGTGCCTGCATCGCCTTGGCCAGCGTGCCGGGAATGAATTTCTGGCCGTCGAAGCCGGGATTAACGCTCATCAGCAGGATGATGTCGAGCTTGTCCATGACGTAGTCCATGAAATCGAGCGGCGTCGCCGGATTGAAGACGAGACCGGCCTGGCAACCGGCATCGCTGATCAGCGACAGGCTGCGGTCGACGTGTCCGGAGGCCTCCGGGTGGAAGGTGATGATATTCGCTCCGGCCTTGGCAAAATCGGGGATGATGCGGTCGACTGGCTTGACCATCAGATGGACGTCGATGGGCGCCGTGGTGCACGGCCGGATCGCTTCGCAAACCAGCGGGCCGATGGTCAAATTAGGAACATAATAGTTGTCCATCACGTCAAAGTGTATCCAGTCGGCTCCCGAAGCGATGACGTCGGCCACCTCTTCTCCCAACTTGGCGAAATTGGCTGAAAGAATGCTCGGTGCGATGATGAAATCCTGGACTGACATGACGCTTCCCTAAACGAAAACAGATGAAATTATCCCATGACCAACGCTGACAGATACCGAATAGAAGTCAAGCCGGTGTCGCACTTCATGCTCGACCAGTCGAGTCCGGACGATGATCGCTACGTCTTCGTCTACACGATCACCATCACCAACATCGGTCAACTGCCCGCGCAGTTAATCTCGCGCCACTGGATCATCACCGACGCCAACAACGAGGTCCAGGAAATCCGCGGCCTCGGCGTCGTCGGCCAGCAGCCGCTGCTGAAGCCGGGCGAAGCCTTCGAGTACAACAGCGGTTGCGTTCTGGCCACACCCATCGGCACGATGAAGGGTACTTACCAGATGGTCGGCGAGGACGGAGCACGTTTCGATGTCGCGATTCCCGAGTTCGTACTGGCGATTCCGCGGGTTCTGCATTGAGCCTGAAGCACAGTTATACGCTGGTCGCGCCTTTCTACGATGCTGCGGTTTCGCGCGCCACTTTGGCTGCGCGCAAACGTAGCCTGTCGGTTCTGCCGGTGGCGCCGAGCAGGGTTCTGCTGGCCGGAGTCGGCACCGGCCTCGACTTGCCGCACCTGCCCGCCCAGCATCACTATGTCGGCGTCGACCTAACCCACGCCATGCTGCGCCGCGCTGTACCTCGTTCCGGTCAAGTCAATTTCACGCCGGTCCAGGGAGACGCACAGAACCTGCCGTTTGCCTCGGGCATTTTCGATGTCGCGGTATTGCACCTGATCCTGGCGGTGGTTCCCGACCCCGCAAGGTGCCTCGGCGAGATCGCCCGAGTGCTGCGTCCGGGTGGCCAAGCGCTGGTCTTCGACAAATTTCTGCGTCACGGCCAGCCGGCAGTGTTGCGGCGTCTCGCGAATCCGCTCCTTAGTCGCATCGCCACGAGACTGGATGTCGTGTTCGAATCCGTTCTCGCAGCGGCACCCGGCCTCAGGGTGGAACATGACCAGCCGGCGCTGGCTGGCGGCTGGTTCCGGATGATCCGGCTACGCCGTGTCTGAGGCGTCGATGGCGTCCTTGCCCAAGGCATCCGCGATCCACGCCAGCATCAGCGTGTAGGTGACGGCCAACACCACCGGCCCGACGAAGATGCCGACCAGTCCGAAGCCGAGCATGCCGCCGATGACGCCGGCGAAGATTAGCAGCAGGGGCAGATCAGCGCCCTTCCTGATCAGGATGGGGCGCAGGAAGTTGTCCAAGGTACCGACAAAGACGCTCCAAATCAGCAGGAAGGTCGCCCAGCCGTTATCGCCCATCCAGTACATCCAGGCGACCGCCGGAAAAAGAACCAGCGAAGGGCCCAACTGGGCGATGCAGAACATCAGCATGACCGCTGAAAGCAGGGAGGCAAAAGGAACACCAGCCACCGCCAAGCCAATACCGCCGAGCACGGTCTGGACGATGGCCGTGACGCCGACGCCCAGCGCGACACCGCGAATGGCCTGGCTGGCGAGGATGACCGAGTTTTCCCCGCGCTCTCCCGCAAGGCGTCTGCCAAAGCGCAGCACCAGGCGGGCTCCCGCTTCGCCGTTGGCATACATGATCGCCGACAGAACGACGACCAGCATGAACTGGATCAGCACGCCACCAACACTCCCGGCTTGCCCGAACAGCCATTTGGCGGCATCGGTCAGGTAGGGAGCGAGCCGGGCCAACAGACCCACCGAGCCACCATCGGCCAGCTGCGCCCAGCTTGCCGCTGCCTTTCTCCAATCAGCGGCAGCGTGTTCACCCATTCCGGAGGCTGGGGCAATCCCGACGCCGCCACTGACTTTGCCGCGTCTGTCACCCGATCAGCATGCTCGGCAATGGTGTCGATCGCCAACCCAAGCGGAACGACCAGCAGGAGCAGCATGCCAAGTGTCATCGTCAGAACCGCCGGACCACGTCGACCTCCGAATCGCGCTTCGAGGGCCTTCAGCAGCGGCCAACTCGCGACCACCAGCATGGCCGCCCAGACCGCAGCCCCCAGGAACGGGCGCAAGATCCACAGCGAGCCGGCGATCAGCAACAGGATGCAGATGATGGCAAGCGTTGTGCGGGTCAAATCCTGACGGACAGCAGACATTTCTAGCTCCGGTAATCGACGTTACGGCCTTGTAGGCCGTGCCAATCCTAGGTTGTTGTTAGGTGACCCGAGAACCGTACCCTCTTTTATTTCCACTTTTTCATTCTGCCCTGTTCCGTGGTGGTCTGGGTGATAACGAATAATGCCATTCAACAAGGTATTTTGCGAAGCAGATTCAGCCGTCCCTGTGCGCCGATCGTCAGGTGATAAGTCAGGCATTGGCAGTTCTACCTGTGCCCGTGCGAGAAAATTGGCGAGTGCTTCGGCTTTCCGCTGGCACTGGCTCACTTCGGCGGCAATGGTCATTTGATCGGTTTCTTCAATCAAGCCCGGACAGCTTCTCTTCGTGATCAGCCAGCATAGGGAAGCGGTCGCCGTCCCGCCAGAAACGACTTTTCCCCGCGCTTACTCAGGCATTTTGCCTGCTACGGACCCACTGGCTCAGCGCATCCACCGCCAGCACCAGCACCAGCATTGCAGCGAGCACGGTGGCTGCTTCGGCCTGCTGGAAAATCGAGAGGTGGTAATACAGCATCTGCCCGAGGCCGCCGGCGCCTACGAAGCCGAGCACCGCCGCCATGCGGATGTTCATCTCGAGCCGGTAGAGGCTGTAGGCGATGAACTGCGGCCAGAGCAGCGGCAGGCTGCCGTAGATGAAGGCCAGGGGCGCGCCGCTGCCGGCCTCGTGCAGGGCGGCTTCGGGGGGCGGGCGGCGCGTTTTCGATGGCCTCGGCAAACAGGCGGCCGAGCACGCCGGTTGTGTGCAGTGCCAGCGCGAGCGTTCCGGCAAAGGGGCCGAGGCCGGCGGCGAGCACCATCAGCGTGGCCCAGACCAGTTCCGGCACGCTGCGCAGCACATTCAGGCACAGCCGCGCCGTCAGCTGCAACGCGCGGCTGAAGCGCCCGGCGGCCGGCAGCGCCAGCGCGAATCCGCCCAGCACAGCGAGCAGGGTGCCGATGGCGGCGACGGCGAAGGTTTGCAGCGCCCCGAGGGCGGTCTTTTGGAGGAAGACCGGCTCGCTGGCGGGCGGGAAGAATTCGCCGACAAAGCTGACGATGCCGCGCAGCGCCTCCATCGATACCAAGGCGCCGTAGTCGATCTGCAGATAGACGAAACTGCCGACGACTGCGGCCAGCAGCAACAGCGTGGTCAGCAGGCAGTTCAGGCAGAAATCGCCGGCACCGCGCGGGGTGCAGGTTGGCGCATTCATGCCAGTGCCCGCCGCAGAGTGGCGCTGATCGCGTCGGCAATCAGCACCAGCAGCAGGAAGACAAGCAGGATGGTGCTCGCTTCGCCGCCGTTGAGCATCTTCATCGACTGGTCCATCAGCTGGCCGAGGCCGCCGGCACCGACGAAGCCCATGATGACGGAGGCGCGCACCGCGCATTCCCAGCGATACACGGTATAGGAAGTCAGTTCCTGCTCAGCATTCGGGATCAGTCCGTAACACAGCGCCGCTAGCCGGCCGCTGCCACCCTCGAGCAGAGCGCGGGCAGGACGGGTGTCAGTCGATTCGAGGATTTCGGTATAGACCTTGCCCAGCATGCCACCATAGGTCACCGCCAGCGCCAGCACTCCGGCGGCAGGCCCCAGCCCGAGCACGCGGACGAACATCAACGCCCAGACGATCTCCGGGATCGCCCGCAAGCCGGCCAGAACAGCGCGACTGGCGCCGCGCGCCGCGGCCGCGCCAGCGACTCGACCGGGACCGATTGCCGAGACCGACAGCGCGCGGGTGGCGACAAAGGCCAGCGGGATCGCCGGTAGCGCCGCCAGCGCGATGCCGGCAGTAGCGATGGCGAGCGTTTCCAGAGTCGCTGTCAGCACTAGGCCGAGGAAATCCGGCGTGCGCCGGCGGGAAAAATCCGCCGAGAAACCCGCCGATGACCTTGAGGTTGCCGGCCTCGAACAGCACGCCGGCCCTGAATTCGGCCAGCAGCAACAACGGCCACAACACCACTACCGACGCCAGCGCGACACCGAGCCGGTTCAGCGCGGCCGGGTCGCGCATCTCAAAAGCCGGTGCTGGCGGGACGACGATTGGGTTCATCCGCAGCCCGGCAGTCGCCCAGTCGCACCACGTTGGAGGCTTTGGCGGTGGGGTTGTCGACGGTATCAAAGGCATTGAAAGTATCGAGCGCGCCGAGCAGCGCCGGATCGTTGGTTTGTGTCGGCACCACGCTACCTTCTGCCGGCATAGAGATCGCGCAGCAGCGCTGTGGTGACCTCGCTGGCCGGGAGATCGAAGACGGCTTCGCTGTTGCGTAGGCCGATCACGCGCGGGAACCATTTCAGCGCCAGATCGACCGCATGCAGGGAAGCGATCAGCGTCGCGCCACGCTTGCCCGTTTCCGCCACCAGTTGCGCCAGCGCCGCGTCGGCCAGCATCGGGTCGAGCGCCGAAACCGGCTCGTCGGCGAGAATCAACTGCGGTTGCTGGTAGAGTACGCGGGCAATCCCGACGCGTTGCAATTGCCCGCCGGACAGGCGGTCGCAGCGGTCGAACAGGCGGTCGGCCAGGTCCAGCCGCGCCAGCGCCAACTGCGCGCCAGCGATGTCGGCGGGATAGAGCATCGAGAGCAGGGCCCTTCCACGCCGGCCATTGCCCGAGCCGGCCGGCGAGGATGGCTGTGATCACGCGCTGGCGCGGCGGCAGCGGCGGCGCTTGATGCACGGTGCCGATGTGCGCCCGCAGCCGGCGCAATCCGGCGGGCCCAAGCTGCCAGGGGTTCTGCCCCAGTACCTCGAGGCGGCCGTCAGTCGGGCGCAGGGCGGTGCCAAACAGGCGCAGCAGGCTGGTCTTGCCGGCGCCGGACGGGCCGATCACCGCCACGCACTCGCCTGCCTCCAGCCGCAAGTCGAGCGCGTGCAGTGCGCGCAAGCCGTTGGCGTGCGCCAGGCCGAGGCGCACCCCATGAACACTCACTTGATCAGCCCGGCGCTTTTGGCGGCCTGTTCGATGCCATCGTAGTTGGCGGTCTGGGTGGGAATGAATTTCGAGGCGCGCTGCAAGTCCATCAGTTCCTTGTGCGCCGGATTGGCCGGATCGAGCTTGAGGAAGGCCTCGGTGAGTTTTTTCGTCAGCGCGGCATCGAGTCCGGGGCGCACAGTCCAGTTGTAGTCGAAATACGGCGGCGTGATGGCAATCACGCGGACGCGCTTTGGCATTGGCATCGCCTTTTCAACCAGCTTGTCCATAACCGAGGCATTGAGATAACCGGCATCGGCCTTGCCGGATGCGACAAATGCCACGGTGGCGTCATGCGCTCCTGAGAAGGCGACGTTTTTGAAATCCTGGTCCGGCTTGGATGCCCGCTTGTATTAGGAAGTAGCGCGGCATCAGGTGGCCCGATGTAGAGGAGGGCGAACCGAAGGCGAAATTTTTGCCCTTCAGGTCGGTAAGCGCTTGGGCCGGGCTGTCGACGGGAACGATGAACTTGTTGGAGAACTTTTTGTCTTCGACACGCTGCACGATCGGCTTTGCTTCGCCGTTGGTGCGGATCTTGGCCTGCACGAAGGTGAACCCGCCGAGCCAGGCCATGTCGATCTTCTTCGCGGCGAGGCCCTCGACCACCGCCGCATAGTCGCTCACCGGCGTGAATTGCACCGTGAGCCCGGTTTCCTTTTCCAGGTACTCGCCGAGGGGCTTGAACTTGCGCTGCAGTTCAGTCGGCGACTCGTCAGGAATCGCCGAGATTCGCAAGGTGCCGGCGAAGCAGGTGGCGGCACTCCAGCATCACAGCGAGCGAGAGTGCGCTCCTGGCAATTAGACGCGGCATAGGGATCATTGTTTCTCCTGTTGAGGTTCATGATGGGGAATTCCCGCGCGCAGCTTATCAGGATACTGAAGTCGCCAGTGCTACGACGGCCAGCGCGCTGTCCCTTTCCTGAATGCGGGCAAGGTCAATCCGGCCGCCATGCCGGATACCATGCCTCGACGTGGCCTGGTGGGTAGTTTATCGAGCCGGCACGATAATAATTCGAAGTATTTAAATCAGACCTCATCCATCGTGCATTGAAAAGGTGACGCAAGATATTCGACACTGGAGCAACTACACGAGCGACGCCAGCAGGTCGTTTGGTTACATCGCAAGGGCTACCCGCTTTTTTATCGGAAATCAATGGAATACAACGGAACGATACAGACTAGAAAGCCTGCATTTACGCAGGCCTTGTGGAATATTTCGGCATTCACCGGAACTCCGGTAATCGGCGTTGATTCTGACGTAATCGTAAGAAAAATCGCAGGTGTAAACCTTGGCAGCGGCGTGTCCGCGACCGAGATCGACGCGGATCGGATTTCCCGCCTGTTCCATGACCTGTGCACCATCCGCTCCTGGTAAGCCCGGCCCGCCCGCCGTTCTCGGCGACCAATACGTCGTCAAGCCAGACCCTGACGCCATCGACATCGAGATCTTGGATTCCGGCATAGCCGATGGCGGCGAGAATCCGCCCGAGGTTCGGGTCAGAAGCGAAGAAGGCCGTCTTGACTAGCGGCGAGTGGCCGATCGCGTAGCCGACCTGGCGGCATTCTCCGCTGTCCTTGCCGCCGTCGATGGCAACCGTGATGAACTTGGTGGCGCCCTCGCCATCGCGGACTATGGCCTGCGCCAGTTCGAGCGCCACCGCGATGATCGCCGCCCTGACCTCGGCCCAGCTGGCATCGGACCTCCGCAAACACGGCCCCCGACCGGCCGCTGGCGATCATGATGAAGGAATCGTTGGTCGACGTGTCGCCACCGACGGTGATGCGGTTGAACGATTGGTCAGCGGCCCCCTTGACCAGCCCGTCGAGCATGGCCTGCGCGATGCCGGCATCGGTGGCAACGAATCCGCTACGGTCGCCATGTTCGGACGGATCATGCCGGCACCCTTGACATGCCGGAAATGGTGACTTTTTGCTGGTTGACCGCAACCGTCCGTGAAGCAACCTGGCGACGGTAGTCGGTTGTTGTCATGATGGTGCGCGGCGGCATGCCAGTTGTCGGCCTCGAGGTCGGCCAGCGCTGCCGGCAAGCCTGCCCTGATGCGAAGTCGACCGGAGGTTTTCGAGAATCACGCCTGTCGAGAACGGCAGCACCTGATCAGCGGCAACGCCGGAGCAGTTCGCCGACCGTCTCCCGCACGTCGGCCTGCGCCGCCTGATGGCCTGATTCCGCCGGTACCGGCATTGGCGATGCCGGTATTGATGACCAGCGCGCGGATTTCCTGCCACCCGCCAGATGATCGCGGGCACGCCTGACCGGTGCCGCCCAGAAACGGTTCTGGTGAATACCCCGGCGACCGTGCATCCTGCATCCAGCGCAACCAGTGTCAGATCACGCCGGTCTTTCAGGAATCCCGGCCTCGGCGACACCGAGGCGGACACCGGCCACCGGAAGTATCTGGATCGGCGTCAGGGGTGGCGTAATTCACTGGCATTCCATTTGACTCAAAACATCAAGGCACCTCACGGGTGCCCTGACGGTCAGGACAGTTTTCCGTGGCAGTGCTTGTATTTCTTTCCGCTGCCGCATGGACACGGGTCGTTGCGCCTGACCTGGGCCGGCCTGAACCGGTCGCTGCGGCGGTGCCGCGTCGGCGCTCCCGCCCGGCCTCGTCGTAACTGGCATGCTGATACTGCACGCCAGGCACGTCGGCGTGCGGGAACCGTTTCCTCAACATCTTCCTGCGAACGGATCTGCACCAGAACACGACGCGGGTAACCTCCTTGCGCACCCGGTCGAGCAACGCCTGAACAGTTCGAATGCCTCGCGCTTATACTCCTGCTTGGGATTCTTCTGGGCATAGCCGCGCAGGTGAATGCCCTGGCGCAGGTGATCGAGCGCCGCCAGATGTTCGCGCCAATGCGCATCCAGGCTCTGCAGCATCACATTGCGTTCAAACCGGTGGAAATCTGCCCCCGACCATGTCGACCTTAGCCTGGTAGGTACTATCAGCGCCCTCGGTGATACGGGCCAGAATTCTTGTCGGACAACGTCGGCTCGTTCAGAACCACTCCGGCCACCGGAGCGGCCATCTGCAGGTCGGAGGCGAGTACCCGCTCCAGTCCGGTCAGCGTCCCACCGTTCCTCCACCGAGTCGGCCGGAACATGGGCGCGAAAATCTTGGTAAGGACGGCATGGCGCATCGCCGTTATGGTTTCGGAAATATCGTCGGTTTCCAGCAGTTCGTTGCGCTGCTGGTAGATCACCTGCGCTGATCATTGGAGACGTCGTCGTATTCCAGCACCTGCTTGCGGATATCAAAATTGCGCGCTTCAACCTTGCGCTGTGCGGATTCCAGCGAACGCGTGACGAGCGGATGCTCAATCGCTTCGCCCCCGGGCATTTTCAGCTTGTCCATGATGGCGCGCAGGCGTTCGCCGGCAAAGATGCGCAACAACGAATCGTCCAGCGACAGGTAGAAACGCGAGGAACCGGCGTCGCCCTGACGTCCGGAGCGCCCGCGCAACTGGTTGTCGATCCGGCGCGATTCGTGGCGTTCGGAACCGATGATATGCAGACCGCCGGCATCCAGCACCTGGTTGTGCGGCTTCTGCCACCTTCGCGCATGCGGGCCATCGTCGCTTCGCGCTCGGCTGCCGGCAGCGATTCGTCATGCTTTTGACGACCGACACGGCCTTCTCGATGCTGCCACCGAGGACGATGTCGGTACCGCGACCGGCCATGTTGGTGGCAATCGCGATCTGCCCCGGTCGACCGGCCTCGATGACGATTTCGGCTTCGCGGGCGTGCTGTTTGGCGCTTGAGCACCGAATGCGGCAAGCTTTCGCTGTCGAGTAGGCTGGAGAGCAGTTCGGAGTTTTCGATCGAGGTCGCCAACCAGCACCGGCTGGCCCTGCGCCGAACAACTTTTGATATCGACGATGATCGCCGCATATTTTTCCTGGGCCGTCTTGTACACCAGGTCATTATATCCTTGCGCACCATCGGCCGGTGCGTCGGGGATGACCACGGTTTCGAGGCCGTAGATCTGCTGGAATTCGTAGGCCTTCGGTATCGGCGGTGCCCGCCATGCCTGACAACCTGCCGTACATGCGGAAGTAATTCTGAAGGTTATCGACGCCAGCGTCTGGTTCTCGCCCGATCTGCACGCCTTCCTTTGGCCTCGACCGGCCTGGTGCAGACCGTCGGATCAGGCGCCGGCCGGCCATCAAACGGCCGGTAAATCTGTCAACGATGACCACTTCGCCGTTCTGCACGACATATTGCTGATCCTTCTGAACAGGGTCAGCGCACGCAGGGCGGCATTCAGGTGATGCATCAGCAGGATGTTCGCCGCGTCGTACAGGCTGCGGCCTTCCTGCAACATGCCGTGCTCGAGCAGAAGCTGCTCGGCGCGCTCGTAACCACTTTCCGCGAGATGAACCTGATGGCCCTTTCTCCGTCCACCCAGTAATCACCTCGCCGTTTTCCTCGGCAGCGCGAGTCAATTTGGGCACCACATCCTTCATGCGCAAATACAGGTCGGTATGGTCCTCGGCCTGGCCGGAAATGATTCAGTGGCGTCCGCGCCCTCGTCGATCAGGATCGAATCCACCTCGTCGACAATGGCGAAATTCAGCCCGCGCTGCACGCGCGCTGATCGGCCGTATAAACCATGTTGTCGCGCAGGTAGTCGAAGCCGAACTCGTTGTTGGTGCCGTAGGTGATATCGGTCGTAGTCGCCTGCTTGGCCTCGTGATCCATCTGCGAGAGATTGATGCCGACACTCAGGCCGAGGAAGCGGTGGAGACGGCCCATCCACTCTGAATCGCGGCTGGCCAGGTAGTCGTTGACCGTGATGACATGAACGCCCTTGCCGGAAATGGCATTGAGGTAGGCGGGCAACGCGGCGACCAGCGTCTTGCCCTCGCTGGTACGCATTTCGGCGATCTTGCCGTAATGCAGGACCATGCCGCCTACCAACCGCATGTCGAAATGACGCATTCCAAGTTCGCGCCTGCCGGCCTCACGGATAACGGCGAACGCCTCTGGCATCAGGTCATCGAGCGATTCGCCGTTGGCGTGGCGCTGGCGGAACTCGTCCGTCTTGGCACGCAATTGCTCGTCGCTCAGCGCTTCGATGACTGCCCGAAAGCATTGATGCGCTTGACGGTTCGAGCGTATTGCTTAATCAGCCGGTCGTTGCGGCTGCCGAAAACTTTTCTGAGTAGGCCAGAGATCATCGCGATGGAGTGTGGTTGCGCACTGCAGCAAAGCAGCGAAGCAGCGATTCTAGCATGTACGCCTCGCCCATCGCATAAAGCCGAAATCCAATAGAATTGCCGTATCGCTTGGCGGTTTGATCGCAAACATGGCCAACCACACCGACGCCCCACGCCGAAAGGACAGACATTGAACTGGGAAGACATACTGAATTCATTCCGCGACCCGCGCCGCGGCTACCCGGTTCTGGCCGCGCGAGCGGTGCTGAACGATGGCGAACATTATGAGCGCCTGATAGCCGAACTGGAGCGGATATCCGGCGACCCGGACGAAATGGCCGAGTCGATGTTTCATCTGCACGCCATGTATCTGCTGGCCCAGAGAAGGAGACCCGAGCCTTGCGGCTGCCGTTGCGCATTGCCGCGCTCCCGAGTCCGCCCTGACGAAGCCCTTGGCGATCACCTGACCGAATCCTTTCACCGCTGCGTTGCTGCAGTCTGTGACGATGAAAGCCTGATACGTGACTTCATCGAAAATCGCCACATTACGGAATGGGCGCGCCAATGATGGTTAGCGCCCCGTCAGCCGCGTAATTGCCGGCGATTCCCCGGCCGAGCAACTACTCGAACGGTTGTGCGCGGGCGACCAGACAATGCTCTGGATCAGCGAACAACCCGCGACGGTGAATACGCGGAGCGACGAATTGCTCGTGGATGCCTTGGCCGGCGCGCTGGCGAACATCGGAAACACCGGGGAAAACCTGCCGACGATTCAGAGATGGTGGGAATGCTGGCGTCCGATCCGCAAGTTGCCAGCATCGCCGGTATGGCAGCGAACTGGAGCGCCCAGTTGGCCGAACGCCTCGACAGTTCCTTCCTCCAGCAGCCTTACGTGCCTGATGCGATTGGCGACATGCAATCGTGGCATTGCTTCTCGGATCGCTTCCATGACTTGCCAGCCAGACCCCCCAGTCGGCGAGGCCGCACCAAGCAATAGCGGTTTTAACCGAGCAACGCCCAAGGTTGGCTGTAACGAACCATGCCCTTGCGGCTCGGGCAAGAAATACAAGAAATGTTGCGGCGCTTGATCTGCTTCAGCTACCGACCTTGGCCAGCGCGAGGATCACCTCGCGCGCCACCTTCTTCTGCGGCGCCGGCGGTTGACGAAGGCCTCCAGTACCTCGCGCTCGGGTCCGGTGACGGCTTCTTCCCAGCGCTTTTTCTTCCTGAACCGAGCGGATCGCTTCGCCGCCGAAGCGCAGAATTTGCGGCTCGATCTTGAGCCAGTCGGCGAGGATCTGAAGCTTGTCTTGCTGCGGTACGGCCTTGCCGAGCAACCACTTGCCTCGCGGCCTGAAGGAAATCGAACGTCCCCAGTACCGCTGATTGAACTCGCGCTCGATCACTGAAGGCCGTGGCTCATAGCCAGCAGCGAGCATGGTTTGCTTCAAGCGTTCGGCAAATTCGGCTTCTTCATCCATGCGCGGAAGTTAAATCTTCCGTTCAGTACCGAATTGAATCTTATTTCAATCTAAAATTGAATTACATTATTCAATTTTAGATTGAACAGAAAATTCAATGGCGAAGTCATTGCTCGAACAACTCCCGGACATCGTCACCAAAGGCCGGCAACAAGCCGAAAAATCCTCGAAAGTCTGGTGCCGTCACCGCGTCGGTCTGCAAACCCGGGAATGGGTATTGCCAGCCGGGGCGATAGCGCCGCGACCGACTGATTGCCACCAACGAACGGCGGAACGGCTGACCAGCGTGCAGCCCGGCCTATTCGGCGAAGTGCAACCCAGCTGGAAGACGCCACCAGGACCAATCGCCTGATCTACGGCGACAACTTGCTGGCACGGCGGCGCTACCGGCCGGCGACGAAACACCCTCCAGCTCTGCGCGGCAAGGTCGACCTTTATTTACGCCGACCCGCCGTTCGATTCCAAGCGCCGACTAGCGCACCAAAGTCAGCTTGCCCTTGTTGAACTGGAACAGAAACCCAACGTCATCGAACAGTTTGCCTATTCCGACACCTGGGCTGATGGCACGGCCTCCATCTGCGATGATCACCCCCGGCTGATTCTGATGCGCGAGTTGCTGGACGATACCGGGTCGATCTACATTGCAACCCTCGACTGGCATGTCGGGCATTACGTGAAGATCGTTAAGTGGATGAAGTTCTGGGAAAGAAAACCTTGTGAACAAAATCGCTTGGAAAAGATCACATGCCCACAGAGATAGCGGTCGTAGATGTTGTGCACTATGGCCGAGTGACTGAGAGTGCTTATTTCTACGGAAAATCTCAGACAAGGGTTTGGCTGCCGCCTTACGAGCCGAGGCATCGAAAAGAAATCATCGCTCGCGATTTCAGTATGTTGATGCTGAAAGTGGCGAAAATACCGCCTTATGCCGGTAGATGACCCGGAGGGGCTGCCAAAGGAAAAGTCAAGTCCAAAATCTGCTGTAAATACTCTTCGATCCGATGAATGACGAATGGTTTTCAGCCAGCGAGGGCAACAACGTTGTTGCCCTCGCTAGCTGCGGCGCGGGAAGCCGCCCACCCTTGAATTCATCCATGTCGAGGGTACTTCCTGTTCCTGCCAAGCCTCGTTCTGTTCGCTGGTTAGCAGAGCGCCGATCAGGCGCAAGGCTGACTCGTCGTTGGGGAAGATGCGTGGATCACGCGCTCCCGCCGGCGAATTTCCCTGCTTACCGCTCCTGCATGTTCGTTGTGCGTAGCCGCTTGCGATACTTCTCGGGCAAGACCATTACCGCCATGGCATCCTCGGAACTTCGCTTCGAGGCAGGCCACCGCTTTGGGGGCGCTCTTGGCGAAGCGCTCGGCGAATTCTGCCAGGCGGCGTCATCCTCGACTAAATCGGGCGCCTGCAGCACGAGCTTGACGGGCGCTTCGCCACCTCGGCGCGGGTGGCGGGTGTTGCATTGGCCCAGAATGTTGCGCATCAGATGCACCTGACAGTGCTGCTGCCAGCTGGCCCTGAAAGTGCCGCGCTGCTGCTTCACGCAGGCCGCCGTGGTCGTCCGAGATGATGAACTGCGTGCCCTTTGAGGCCGCGCCCTCTGAGCCAGCGGAAGCGGTCTCGTCCCAGGTGGCGAAGCTCTAGGCGTCGCCGGATCCGCACGCCCGTGAATGTCCGGAAGCCATCGGCGCGGATGCCGTGCCTGAGACGGTCAGCACGGCACGCGAAACCACACGATCTTCTTGCCGACTCTTGATGAACAGGGCATCGACCAGCACGAAGGGATATCAGCGTCCAGCCGCCGTTCGCTGAACGCGCTGACCCGCGGTTCCAGTCCGGCGCACAGTGCGCTCACCGTTTAAGGGAGAAGCTAAGGTTGCATGCTCTTCGGTGATCGCCGAGACCTTGCGCGTCGAGACACCGTGCACGACCAGTCCCATGAGCGCCAGAACGAAGGCCCGCTCGCTCCGCTGGTAGCGCTTGAAGATGCCCGCCGAAAAACCGCCCTCCCGCGTCTGCGGCACCAGCAGCGTCACCGGCCCAACCTGCGTGTAGGGTGCGGGGCCGGTAGCCGTTGCGATAGCCGGCCCGTTTCGTCCGTGAAGCGCTCGTGTGCCATGTCGCTGCCCCCAGCGTTTCCGGGCCACCTGCGCCTCCAGTATTCTGATTGAGCACCGCTTCACCCAGTTTCGCCAGCCCGTCCTGCCTGTTTAAAAGCCCTGGCAGCAAGTCCGTTCCTACGCTGACCTCATACCCAGTCATCGCATCTCTCCTTCGGTTACGGATCGTATCGCAACGTCAGTTTACCGAATCGACGCGGTGGCTACCTGCCACCCGATTTACAGCAGTTTAGGGACTCAATCGCCAGCTCTCGATCGCCTGGCGCAAGAGGCGCTCCGCCTCTGCGCTGTCAGGCGCATTGAAGATGGCCCGAATCTGCTGCGCCACGGGTTTGCGCTGATCGAGGCGCGTGACGTACGACTGCGCGTTCCTGTTGCAGGTGGAACTGGCAACGCCGCCAAGGCACGCTGGGCAGGGTCGCGCAGCAGCCGCATTGAGTCCGGCATGCATCGGCGATGA
>JADKGN010000007.1 GCA_016722705.1 Candidatus Dechloromonas phosphoritropha
AAAATCGCTGGTGTAAACCTTGGCGCGCTGGCGTGTCCCGTCCGAGATCGACGCCGGATCGGCTGATTTCCCTTCTGTTCATGAGCCCGGTACCATCCTCCTCCTGGTAAGCCTCAGCCCCGCCCGCCGTTCTCGGCGACCAAAGCGTCGTCAAGCCAGACCCTGACGCCATCGACAAACCGAGATCTGGGATGCCGGCATAGCCGATGGCGGCGAATGCGCGCCGAGGGTTCGGGTCAGAAGCGAAGAAGGCGGTCTTGACCAGCGGCGAATGGCCGATCGCGGAGCCGACCTGGCGGCATTCTCGCTGGTCTTGCCGCCTTCGATGGCGACCGTAATAAACTTGGTGGCGCCCTCGCCATCGCGGACGATGGCCTGCGCCAGTTCGAGCGCCACAACGACCAATCGCCGCCCGACCTCGACCAGCCGGCATCAGGACTCCCTCCGCGGCCAAACATGGCTCCCGACCGGCCGCTGGCGATCAGGATGAAGGAGTCGTTGGTCGAGGTATCGCCGTCGACGGTGATGCAGTTGAACGAGTGGTCAGCGGCCTCCCTGACCAGTCGGTCAAGCATGGCCTGCGCGATGCCGGCGTCAGTAACGACGAATCCAAGCATGGTCGCCATGTTCGGACCCGGATCATCACCGGCACCATGGACATGCCGGAAATAGTGACTTTTTGCCGTTGACCGCAACAGTCCGCGAAGCAACCTTAGCGACGGTGTCGGTCGTCTATGATGGCGTGCGCGGCGGCATCGCCAGTGGTCGGCCTCGAGATCGGCCTGGGCCGCCGGCAAGCCGGCCTTGATGCGGTCGACCGGAAGCGTTTGTTCGAGAATCACGCCGGTCGAGAACGGAAGCACCTGATCAGCGGCCAACGCCAAGCAGAGCGCCGACCGCCTCACCGGTGGCCTGCGCGCCGCCTGACGCCCTGGCTCGCCAGTACCGGCATTGGCGATGCCAGTATTGATGATCCAGCGCGCCGATTTCCCTGCCACCCGCCAGATGGTCGTAGCACAGAGTGCACTTTCCGATGCCGCCCAGAAGCGGTTCTGGGTGAAACTACACCGGCCACCGTTACATCTGGGTCGAGGGCAGCCAAGTGTCAGATCACGCCGGTCTTTCTTGCGGATCCCGGCCTCGGCGGCACCGGGCCGGACACCGGCGCCACCGGAAGTATGGTTGATCCGGCGTCAGGGGGGGGCGCTAATTGACGCGGGCATTCCTTGGCTCAAAAACATCAGGCACCTCACGGGTGCCTCGCGGGGTCGAGGAAAGTTTTCCGTGGCAGTGTTTGTATTTCTTTCCGCTGCCGCATGGACGGGGTCGTTTGCGCCCCACCTTCAGGCCGGCCTGGGCCGGTAACAACGCCGGCGCCTCGTCACCGCTCCCGTCCGGCTCCTCGTCGTAACTGGCATGCTGGTATCTGCACGTTGTAACGTCAGCGTGCGGAACCGTTTCCTCAACATCTTCCTGCGAACGGATCTGCACGGTGAACACGACGCGGGTAACCTCCTTGCGCACCCGGTCGAGCAACGCCTCGAACAGTTCAATGCCTCGCGCTTATACTCCTGCTTGGGATTCTTCTGGGCATAGCCGCGCAGGTGAATGCCCTGGCGCAGGTGATCGAGCGCCGCCAGATGTTCAGCGCCAATGCGCATCCAGGCTCTGCAGCATCACATTGCGTTCAAACTGGTGGAAACTTTCGCCCGACCATGTCGACCTTGGCCTGGTAGGTACTATCGGCCCCCTCGGTGATACGGGCCAGAATTTCCTTGTCGGACAACGTCGGCTCGTTCTTGAACCACTCGGCCACCGGAGCGGCCATCTGCAGGTCGGAGGCAGTACCCGCTCAACCCCGGTCATGTCCCACTGTTCCTCCACCGATCGGCGGAACATGGGCCCGAAAAATCGTCAGGGATGGCGCTTTGCCGCATCGCCGTTGCGGGTTTTCGGAAATATCGTCGGTTTCCAGCAGTTCGTTGCGCTGCTGGTCGATCACCTTGCGCTGATCATTGGATACGTCGTCATATTCCAGCAACTGCTCGCGAATATCGAAGTTGCGCGCCTCAACCTTGCGCTGTGCGGATTCCAGCGAGCGGGTAACGAGTGGATGCTCGATCGCTTCGCCTTCCGGCATCTTCAGCTTGTCCATGATGGCGCGCAAGCGCTCGCCGGCAAAGATGCGCAGCAACGGATCGTCGAGCGACAGGTAGAAGCGCGATGAACCGGCGTCACCCTGGCGCCCGGCGCGGCCGCGCAGCTGGTTGTCGATGCGGCGCGATTCGTGACGCTCGGAACCAATGATATGAGACCGCCGGCCGCCAGCACCTGGTTGTGCGGCTTCTGCCACTCCTCGCGCATCCGGGCCATCGTCGCTTCGCGCTCAGCCGCGCCGTGATTCGTCGTGCTTGACGACCGACCACGGCCTTCTCGATGCTGCCACCGAGCACGATGTCGGTTCCGCGACCAGCCATGTTGGTGGCAATCGTGATCTGCCCCGGTCGACCGGCCTCATTGACGATTTCGGCTTCGCGGGCGTGCTGTGGCGTTGAGCACCGAATGCCGCAAGCTTTCGTTGTCGAGGAGGCTGGAGAGCAGTTCGGAGTTTCGATCGAGGTCGTGCCAACCAGCACCGGCTGGCCCCGCGCCGACAATCCTTGATATCGACGATGATCGCCGCATATTTTTCCTGGGCCGTCTTGTACACCAGGTCATTCATATCCTTGCGCACCATCGGCCGGTGCGTCGGGATGACCACGGTTTTTCGAGGCCGTAGATCTGCTAGAATTCGTAGGCCTCGTTATCGGCTTTGCCGTCATGCCCTGACAACCTGCCGTACATGCGGAAATAATTCTGGAAGGTTATCGACGCCAGCGTCTGGTTCTCGGCTTCCTGGATCTGCACCGCCTCCCTGGCCGCATACGCCTGGTGCAGACCGTCGGACCAGCGCCGGCCGGCCATCAAACGGCCGGTAAATTCGTCAACGATGACCACTTCGCCGTTCTGCACGACATATTGCTGATCCTTCTGGAACAGGGTCGGCGCACGCAGAGCGGCATTCAGGGTGATGCATCAAACCAGGATGTTCGCCGCGTCTGACAGGCTGCGGCCTTCCCTTACTAACATGCCGTGCTCGAGCAGAAGCTGCTCGGCGCGCTCATGTCCACTTTCCCCGAGATGAACCCGATGGCCCTTCTCGTACCAGTAATCACCCTCACTCGTTTTCCTCGGCATGGCGCGGTCAATTTGGGCACCACATCCTTCATGCGCAAATACAGGTCGGTATGGTCCTCGGCCTGGCAGAAATGATCCAGTGGCGTCCGCGCCTCGTCGATCGGGATCGAATCCACCTCGTCGACAATGGCGAAATTCAGCCCGCGCTGCACGCGCTGATCAGCCGTATAAACCATGTTGTCGCGCAGGTAGTCGAAGCCGAACTCGTTGTTGGTGCCGTAGGTGATATCTAGCCGCATGGGCCGCCTGCTTCGGCCTCGTGGTCCATCTGCGAGAGATTGACGCCGACACTCAGGCACAAGAAGCGGTGGAGACGGCCCATCCACTCTGATCGCGGCTGGCCGGGTAGTCGTTGACCGTGATGACATGAACGCCCTTGCCGGAAATGGCATTGGGGTAGGCGGGCAAGCGTGGCGACCAGCGTCTTGCCCTCGCCGGTACGCATTTCGGCGATCTTGCCGTAATGCAGGACCATGCCGCCTACCAACTGCATGTCGAAATGACGCATTCCAAGTTCGCGCCTGCCGGCTTCTCACGGACAACGGCGAACGCCTCTGGCATCAGGTCATCAGGCGATTCGCCGTTGGCGTGGCGCTGGCGGAACTCGTCCGTGTGGCACGCAATTGCTCGTCGCTCAGTGCTTCGATGACTGGCTCAAAAGCATTGATGCGCTTGACAGTCTGAGCGTATTGCTTAATCAGCCGGTCGTTGCGGCTGCCGAAAACTTTTTCTGAGTAGGCCAGAGATCATCGCGATGGGTGTGGTTGCGCACTGCAGCAAAGCAGCGAAGCAGCGATTCTAGCATGTACGCCTCGCCCATCGCATAAAGCCGAAATCCAATAGAATTGCCGTATCGCTTGGCGGTTTGATCGCAAACATGGCCAACCACACCGACGCCCCACGCCGAAAGGACAGACCTTGAACTGGGAAGACATACTGAATTCATTCCGCGACCCGCGCCGCGGCTACCCGGTTCTGGCCGCGCGAGCGAGTGCTGAACGATGGCGAACATTATGAGCGCCTGATAGCCGAACTGGAGCGGATATCCGGCGACCGGACAGAAATGGCCGAGTCGGTGTTTCATCTGCACGCCATGCATCTGCTGGCCCAGAGAAGGAGACCCGAGCCTTGCGGCCGCTGCTGCGCATTGCCGCGCTCCCCGAGTCCGCCCTGGACGAAGCCCTTGGCGATCACCTGACCGAATCCTTTCACTGCTGCGTTGCCGCAGTCTGTGACGATGAAAGCCTGATACGTGACTTCATCGAAAATCGCCAACATTACGAATGGGCGCGCCATATGATGGTTAGCGCCCTCGTCAGCCGCGTAATTGCCGGCGATTCCCCGGCCGAGCAACTACTTGAATGGTTGTGTGCGCGGGGCGACCAGACAATGCTCTGGATCAGCGAACAACCCGCGACGGTGAATACGCGGAGCGACGAATTGCTCATGGATGCCCTGGCCGGCGCGCTCGCGAACATCGGAACACCGGTGCACCTGCCGACGATTCAGAGATGGTGGAATGCTGGCGTCCTGGATCCGCAAGTTGCCAGCATCGCCTGGTATGCCAGCGAACTGGAGCGCCCCCTGGCCGAACGCCTCGACAGTTTCCTTTCCTCCAAGCAGCCTTACGTGCCCGATGCGATTGGCGACATGCAATCGTGGCATTGCTTCTCGGATCGCTTCCATGACTTGCCAGCCAGACCCCGCTAGCCGGCGAGTCCGCGCAAGCAATAGCGGCCGTAACCGAGCAACGCCCAAGGTTGGCCGTAACGAACCATGCCCTTGCGGCTCCGGGCAAGAAATACAAGAAATGTTGCGGCGCTTGATCTGCTTCGGCTACCGACCTTGGCCAGCGCGAGGATCACCTCGCGCGCCACCAGCTTCTGCGGCGCCGGCGGGTTGACGAAGGCCTCAGTACCTCGCGCTCAGGTCCGGTGACGGCTTCTTCCCAGCGCTTTTCTTTTCCTGAACCGAGCGGATCGCTTCGCCGCCGAAGCGCAGAATTTGCGGCTCGATCTTGAGCCAGTCGGCGAGGATCTGAAGCTTGTCTTGCTGCGGTACGGCCTTGCCGAAGCAACCATTGCCTCGCGGCCTGGAAGGAAATCGAACGTCCCCAGTACCGCTGATTGAACTCGCGCTCGATCACTGAAGGCCGTGGCTCATAGCCAGCAGCGAGCATGGTTTGCTTCAAGCGTTCGGCAAATTCGGCTTTCTCATCCATGCGCGGAAGTTAAATCTTCCGTTCAGTACCGAATTGAACCTACTTCAATCTAAAATTGAATTAATTATTCAATTTTAGATTGAACGCAAAGAATCAATGGCGAAGTCATTGCTCGAACAACTCCCGGACATCGTCACAAAAGGCCGGCAACAAGCCGAAAAAATCCTCGAAAGTCTGGAAAGCCGTCACCGCGTCGGTCTGCAAACCGGGAATGGGTATTGCCAGCCAAGGACAGCGCCGCGACAAACTGGATTGCCACCAACGAACGGCGGGAACGGCTGACTAGCGTGCAGCCCGGCCTATTCGGCGAAGTGCAACCCTCGCTGGAAGACGCCACTCCGTGGACCAACCGCCTGATCTACGGCGACAACCTGCTGGCAATGGCGGCGCTACTGGCCGGCGACGAAAAGACCTCCAGCCTGCGCGACAAGGTCGACCTTATTTTACATCGACCCGCCGTTCGATTCAAGGCCGACTACCGCACCAAAGTCAGCTTGCCCGGCGTTGAACTGGAACAGAAACCCAACGTCATCGAACAGTTTGCCTATTCCGACACCTGGGCCGATGGCACGGCCTCCTATCTGGCGATGATCACCCCCCGGCTGATTCTGATGCGCGAGTTGCTGGCCGATACCGGGTCGATCTACGTGCACCTTGACTGGCATGTCGGGCATTACGTGAAGATCGTTATGGATGAAGTTTTTGGGAAAGAAAACCTTGTGAATGAAATCGCTTGGAAAAGATCACATGCCCACAGTGATAGCGGTCAAGGCGCTACGCACTATGGCCGAGTGACTGAGAGTATTTATTTCTATGGAAAATCTAAGACAAGGGTTTGGCTGCCGCCTTACGAGCCGTATACCGAAGAAATCATCGCTCGCGATTACAAGTATGTTGATGCTGAAAGTGGCGAAAAATACCGCCTTATGCCGGTAGATGGACCCGGAGGGGCTGCCAAAGGAAAAGTCAAGTCCAAAATCTGCTGTAAATACTCTTCGATCCGATGAATGACGAATGGTTTCACACTAGCGAGGAGCAACAACGTTGTTGCCCTCGCTAGCTGCGCGGAAGCCGCCCACTCAAGATTCATCCATGTCCGAGGAGTACTTCCGTTTCCTGCCAAGCCTCGTTCTGTTCGGCCAGCAGGCGCCGATCAGGCGCAAGGCTGACTCGTCGTTGGGGAAGATGCGGATCACGCGCTCCCGCCGGCGAATTTCCTCGTTGAGCCGCTCCTGCATGTTCGTTGTGCGTAGCCGCTTGCGATACTTCTCGGGCAAGACCATTACCGCCATGGCATCCTCGAATCCTGCTTCGAGGCAGGCCACCGCTTTGGGGGCGCTCTTGGCGAAGCGCTCGGTGAATTCCGCCAGGCGGCGCTTGGCCCTCGACCAAATCGGGCGCCTGCAGCACAAGGCTTGACGGCGAAATTGCCACCTCGGCGCGGTGGCGGGTGTTGCATTGGCCCAGAATATTTGCGCATCAGATGCCTGACAGCGTTGCCAGCTGGCCCCCTGAAAGTGCCGCGCTGCCGCTTCACGCAGGCCGCCGTGGTCGTCCGAGATGATGAACTGCGTGCCCTTGAGGCCGCGCCCTCTGAGCCAGCGGAAGGTCTCGTCCCAGGTGGCGAAGCTCTCGGTGTCGCCGATCCGCACGCCCAGAATCTCCCGGAAGCCATCGGCGCGGATGCCTGAGACGGTCAGCACGGCACGCGAAACTACACGATCTTCTTGCCGACTCTTGATGAACGGGGCATCGACCAGCACGAAGGGATACTCGCCGTCCAGCCGCCGTTCGTTGAACGCGCTGACCCGCAGTTCCAGTCCGGCGCACAGTGCGCTCACCATCGATTTGGAGCAGCTGGCGCCGCGCAGCTCTTCGGTCATCGCCTAGACCGTGCGCCTCGAGACACCGTGCACGACCATTTCCATGAGCTCCATAACGAAGGCCTGCTCGCTCCGCTGGTAGCGCTTGAAGATGTCCGTCGAAAAGCTGCCGTCCCGCGTCTGCGGCACCAGCAGCGTCACCGGCCCAACCCGCGTGTAAAGGGTGCGTGGCCGGTAGCCGTTGCGATAGCCGGCCCGTTCGTCCGTGCGCTCGTGCCGCGTCGCCCCCAGCGTTTCCGTCACCTGCGCCTCCAGTACTTGATTGAGCACCGCTTCCACCAGTTTCGCCAGCCCGTCCTGCCCGTTTAAAAGCCCTGGCAGCAAGTCCGTTCCTACGCTAACCTCATACCCAGTCATCGCTTCTCTCCTTCGGTTATCGATCGTCTCGCAACGTCAGTTTACCGAATCGAAGCGGTGGCTACCTGCCACCCGATTTACAGCAGTTTAGGGACTCAATCGCCAGCCCTCGATCGCCTGACGCAAGAGGCGCTCCGCTTCGCTTTTATCCGGCGCATTGAAGATCACCCGAATCCGCTGTGCCACGGGTTTGCGCTGATCGAGACGTGTGACATACGACGGTGCATTCTGTTGCAGGTGGAACTGGCAACGTTGCCAAGGCACGCTGGGCAGGGTCGCGCGGCGTGCCGCATTGAGTCCGGCTGTGCATCGGCGATGATCATCTTGGCGCCCCCCCAGGTCCTCGCCGCACCAGGCTATCCAGGAAAGCCCGCCAATGCACCTCTGCCTCGGACAAGGCAACAGAAACCCCGAGCACCCGGCGATGACCGCTGTGCGTGATGCCCACCGCCACCAGCACGGCACAATCGACTAGTTGGCCACCCTCGCGCACCCGCTCATCCCCCAAGAGGACTTCCTTCGGGGCGTACCGCGCATCGAGAAAGACATAAGGCGTTTCATCGAGCGGTCGCTCACGCCAGACGGCCAAACCCGCATCCAGCTGTTCGGCGGCGCGACTCACCTGCGTCGACGAAATCGACACCGCCGGCCCGAGCAGCGCTTGCAGGACCGTGATCACCTTGCGGGTCGACACACCCTGTACATACATTTCGGCCAAGGCGATATTGAGCGCCTGCTCGGTCCGCGATCCCTTTTCCAGGGCGCTGGGATAGAAGCCACCGCCGCGCACCTGAGGGACGTCAAAGGTCAGTTCGCCGACGCGGGTCATCATCGTTTTGGGCTTGAAGCCGTTGGCGTAATCAGAGCGCTCTACGGTACGTTCATGGGGGTTGGGCATTGAGAAAATGGTTGCGCTCAATCCGGCTGGCCTCGTGGACTAGGATACGCAGGCTTCGCCGGCGCCATCCAGACCGTTGTTTAGCAGCGCCGCAAAGCGGCATCAGAGGGTGATGTTCTACGCGTTGTGCCTGCTGTCGATTCTTTCGTGGGAATGGGTAAGAATGCCCCGAAGAAATCGCCTGCAGGAGGTAGCCTGCATCAATGTTTCGCCGCGCGGCTGTTGCCCGTCCTCCGCGCTTCCGGGCGCTACGCGCCCTCATCGCTCCGGCCAGCACAGCCGCGCAAAGCCAACAGGCAAAGAATTTACAGAACGGATGTTGCACTAACTTGCCCCCCCCAGTAATTGTAGGCTAAGGTGTATTATTAAGTCGTAGTGACACTAGCGTGTGAGCTTTGCGAAAGATTGAAACAAAGAATTGGAGATCTCTCGGCTGGAAATCCCTCGGCTCTGTCGGGTATAGGAGGAGTTTGACAATTCAAGGGGTCAGTCAGGGAAGCGTCAAGCCGTGAATTGGCAAGAAATCACGCTTAGGAGTCGGGGAACTTGCGAAGTACACAGCACTGACAAGCAGTTGGTTGCAGCATAAGCACAAGAGCGCGATTCCGTTTACCCAACATACTCTGGGCAGAAAATATCTCGACGGACGCGTCCTTCAGCTAGCCTTGGGCTGGGTGTTTAGCTGTAAGGTGTTTTCGGAGTGACGGCCAATGGCCTTTCACCCATGATCGAGACACGGACTTTCTGCCACGTCGGCAGGGTGCGGGTCGGGCTAGGTGGACGTGGTCGAGCAGCTCGATCTGTCGGTGCTGGAACGCGCCTACGCCGGCAAGGGCAGCGATGCCTATCATCCGGCAACGCTGCTGGCGTTGTTGATCTACGGTTACGCCACAGCGACCTTCTCCAGCCGCAAGATTGAGCGGGCGACGTATGACTCGCTGGCGTTCCGCTATATCGCCTGCAACCGGCATCCGGATCACGATACGCTGGCCAATTTCAGAAAGCGTTTTGGCAAGGAATTCGAATTGGCCTTTGTCCAGGTGCTGCAGGTCGCGCGGGAGAACCAGATTTCCAAGTTTGGCACGGTCAGTCTGGACGGAACCAAGATCCACGCCAACGCCAGCCGGCACAGTGCGCTCTCCTACGGCCATGCCGAGAAGATTGAGGCGCAACTCAAGGCTGAGGTGCAGGAATTGCTGAAGCTGGCCGAAGCGGCGGATCAGTCGTCGCTGCCGGATGGGGTAAAGCTGCCCGACGAGATCAAACGCCGGGAAGACCGGCTGGCGGCAATTGCCGCAGCGAAAGCCAAGATCGAAGCTCGTGCAGCAGAACGTTTCCTGCGCGAACAGGCCGAATATGAGGCCAAGATGGCGAAACGGGAGGCCAAGGAGAAGGCGACCGGCAAGAAGCCGGGTGGCAAGCCGCCGCAGCCACCCGAGTCTGGTCCCCAAACCGACGACCAGATCAACCTGACCGACGAAGAATCGCGAATCATGCCGGTCGCGGGCGGTGGCTTCGAACAGTGCTTCAACGCCCAGGCGGTTGTCGATACCGAATCGATGCTGATCCTTGCCAGCCACGTGACCCAGGCCACCAATGACAAGGAGCAGGTCAAGCCGATGTTGAAGAAGGTTCAGGCCAATCCGGAAGGACTGAATCAGCCGCAGACCTGGCTCGCCGACACCGGCTATTGCAGCGAGAAGAATGTCGCAGCCTGCGTCGATGCGAAGATCGAGCCGATGATCGCGGTCAAGCGCGACGACCATCATCCGCACTGGCGCGAACGTTTCAGCGAACCCGAAGCACTCGTCGATGGCGCTACGCCGGTTGAAGCGATGAAGCACCGGCTCAAAACGCGCGCCGGTCGTGCCGCTTATGCCCTGCGCAAGCAGACGGTCGAACCAGTCTTCGGCATCATCAAGTCGATCATGGGCTTTCGCCAGTTCCTGCTGCGCGGACTGGCCAATGTCACGAACGAATGGACGCTCGTTTGCCTCGCGTGGAATTTGAAGCGCATGGCCGTATTGCGTCCACAGTGAGGGGAAGCCGTGGGAATCTTGCGTCTTCTTGCAGAAACGACCTCGAAAACGACTTTCAAGGCTGTTTTTTATTTCGCATTGCGAACACTACGCCACCGCCGGTGGCGTAGTCCGACAGCTGCTAGAGGGGCACAACGTATAGCGTGTGCCTACGCGCTGATATGGGGTAGCACGTTAGTCAGTAGGACTAGGGAAGAGCGACAAGCGACTGGATCAATTGAGCAAGTGATGGCGATTTGCCATCTGTAGGTCGCGCAAGAAAGATGTGGTCGTGTTAACGAGTCACTTCAGTGGCTTTGAGCGGCCCGTATCATGACAGCCCCCCGCTCTGCCGGGGGATTGTTACTTGGCAGTAACGGTTCGTAGTGGGTCTTGCTTCAAAGAGCGGTTCGGAGAGAAGTCAATGCCTGAAGCATCACGTAAATTGGCTTTGCTAGCGCGCAGTAGTGAATTTGGGTCCAACTGCGGGTATGCAACGAGCTCAGAACACTTGGCTGATGAGCTACGTCGGCTTGATGTCCGCATCAGTCTCGCTTCACTGCGGCGCTGTCATGCCGGCTTAGCGGCGGAGCGTCCCGTAGGCGATTCCGATGAGCAGGCACTGCTCGCCGAACTGGCTAGGCTCGACCGACACATCGATCTACAGCGCAGGAACAGCGCCGAGCGTGGACAGTTTCTCGGATTGCCACATCTTGCGCGGTTGTTTCGTCTCAGTCCCGTCGAGGAGCAACTGCTGCTAGCTTGTTTTGCCCCTGAGGCGGATGCCCGCTATGGCAGGTCATACGGCGATCAAGAGGGTAATCTGGCCGGCAGACACCCCAATGTCGCTTTGCTGCTGGAGTTGGTCGGCGAGGACCGCGAGACCCGAGCCGCAGCGCGCGCAGCATTTCGTTCCCAATCACCGCTGTTTCACTACCGGCTGCTGCAACTGGTCGAGGCAGCGGCTGGTCCGTCGCCAGAATTGTTGAGCCCGTTGCGCATCGACCCGCGTATCGCTGCCTTTCTGTTGGACATCTCGGGTATCGATGATCGTCTGGTGCCTTACGCCAGCCTGCAAACACCCCGTTCGCAGGTGGTGCAGCCTGCGGTCGGTGCACAGTCAAGTGTGGTCAGGATGACAGCGTTCATCCGACACCATCTTGCTGCCGGCGACGCATCGGCGCCGGTCGCCTTTCATTTGCATGGGCCCGACACGGCGACAGCGCGCGCGACAGTCCACTGCGTCTGCCGTGAGCTCTCTCTCAGCCTGTTGACCGTGGACATGGATAAACTCGCCGCCGCCGGGCCGGCAGCAACCGACTTGTTCTGGCTGGTGGGTCGCGAAGCCGTGCTCCAGCCAGCCGCCTTGTGCCTCGACAACTTTGACATATGGGTTCAGGACCACGACCGAACCGCCGCGCAGCGCGATTCCATATTCGCGGCGCTGCGGCACTTCTCCCAACTTAGTTTCCTGCTCGGCCGCGTCGCATGGTTGCCCGGCGGACTGAGAAAAGACCTGCTCTATCTGCCGATTGAGTTGCCATTACCAGACATCAACGCTCGTCTGTCGCTGTGGCAGGAGCAGGCTGAAGCGCGTGGCATCCGGTCGGGCCTCGACTATGACCAAATCGCGAGCCGCTACCGGTTTGACGCAGAAGAGATCAGTAACGTGCTCGATATAGCGACGGGAATGGCCTATTGGCGCGATCCCGAGAGTGGGACCGTTACCCCCGACGACATCTCCGCGGCGTGTCGCGCTCACGCCGCACCGCAGGTCGGATTCGCGGCGATACGGCGAATCCCGCGTTACACTTGGGATGACCTGGTCCTGCCGCCTGATCATTTGCGCCAACTGCATGAACTGTGTAATCAAGCCAATCACAGACAGATTGTGCTCGGCGAGTGGGGGTTCGAGCGCCGGCTGGCGTTGGGCAACAGCCTGAATGTCATGTTCAACGGTCCGCCAGGAACCGGGAAAACCATGGCCGCCGACGTCATCGCCAACGATCTCGAAGTCGACCTCTACAAGATCGATCTGTCCCAGATCGTGAGCAAGTATATCGGCGAGACCGAGAAGAACCTCGACCGCGTATTCCGCGATGCACAATCCAGCAATGCTATCGTATTCTTCGATGAGGCCGACGCCTTGTTCGGAAAACGTTCGGAAGTCAAAGACGCTCACGACCGCTATGCCAATATCGAAACCGGCTATCTGCTGCAGAAAATGGAAGAGCATGACGGCTTGGTGATCCTCGCCACTAACCTGCGCAACAACCTCGACGAAGCGTTTTTGCGGCGCATGCACTTCGTCGTCGACTTTCCGTTTCCTGACGAGGCGCACCGCAGCAAGCTGTGGCAGGAGCTGTTTCCTGAAGAGGTACCGCGAAGCGTAGATGTCGATTTTTCGTATCTGGCCCGGCATTTCAAGGTGCCGGGCGGCAACATCCGAAATATCGCCGTATGTGCGGCGTTCCTGGCGGCTGCCGACGGTGCGGAAGTGGGAATGCGGCACCTGATCCATGCCGCGCGCCGCGAATACCAGAAACTTGGTTGTCCGTGCACCGCCACCGACTTTGGACCCTACTACGAACTGATCAAGGCGAGTAATGGCTAACCCAATCGGCACCATCATATCGTCTACCGGACGGACGATCATCGAACTGCTCAAAGCCGAGGCCGGATTTGCGGACGGCGACATCACCATGAAGTCGCCAGTCGATGCCCCGACCTCGGCCAAAGTCGCGATGTTCCTGTTCCAGATCGAGGTCAACGCCTCGTTGCGCAATGTCGAGCCGGAGGAGGTCGGCGTCGACGGGTTGCGGGCTCCACCGCTGCCGCTGGACCTGCTCTACCTATTCACACCGTTGTCACTGGATTCGGATACCGCACTCGGACACATGGAGTCGATCATACGCGTCTTCCATGACCGTGCCGTGCTGGCTCCGCCGCTGCTGCCACAGGCGCTGGTCGATGCCGGCAACGACACGATCAGAATCACGCCGTCGACCTTGTCGCTGGAAGACACCAACCGTCTGTGGGGCATGTTTCCCAACAAGGCATACAGCCTGTCGATGACCTATCTAATATCCCCGGTCCGCGTGCCGTCGGCAAGGGTGACGGCGGTGACGCGCGTCGTCGAAAAAGTGACGCGGGTGTATAGCAAGGGAGGATTGACGCCATGAAGTTTCTCGAAGAGTCACATCGCCGTGGGTCACTGGTCGTGCAGGTAGCCGGGACCAGACGACCGGTATTTATCATGACCTGGGCACGCTTTCATCAACCATCAACGTACAAGGATATCGGCCATGCCAATCGTGAGGAACAGGCTGTTTCAACCCGTCGGAATACTCTTGACCGACGGCAGAACCTTATATCTGCAATCCCGTCAAGCGATCGAGGTCTTGGAAGTCGACCTAGATTCACCTCACCTGAAGAGCATGCTGGCGAGCGAGCAGTTGATGCTCACTGAGCCCGGTGCACCGGTCAGCATACCACCGAGAAGCCAGCCACTTGAGAGTGCCGGACCCGAGCCTGTGGCAACCGAAGAGGTACCGATGGAGGCGGCCGAGCAAACAGAGCCGCGCAGCCGTAAGGGCCGATAAGGCTCTAATGGATATCGCGGCGAGGACGATTCGGAGCAATTCTCGCACCTAACTAGCAGTCAACCCATTAAAAGGAGCGTGTCATGCCGGAATATCTATCGCCAGGAGTATTCGTTGAAGAAGGGTCCTCCGGGATCAAGCCCCTCGAGGGCGTCGGAACGTCCACCGGCGCATTCATCGGCATTGCCCAGCGCGGGCCCATCGGCAAGCCGATGTTGATTACCAACTGGACGCAGTACACCAGCACCTACGGTGACTTTATCGACGCCGGTTACTTGGCGTATGCCGTTTATCAGTTCTTCAATGAGGGTGGCACCCGTTGCTATGTGATTCGTGCCGCCAAAGGCAGCGCGACAACCCTTAGCAAGGCCACGACCGCGGCTATGGGCAGCATGGTGGTGCGTGCCAATTCGGAGGGCAAATGGGGCAACTCGCTGAGCGTGGTGGTGGCCGACGAGACCGCGCTACCGGCCGCTAGCGTGCGGGCCGATTACTTCAAGCTCAGCATCAGCTATGGTAGCGAGGTGGTAGAAACTTACGATCACCTTACCATGGATGACACGCAGCCCGACCATCTGCTCAAGCGCCTGAATTCAAAATGGGTCGAGGCGGTCGACAGCGGCAATACCCGACCCACCAACGGCCCAGCCAATCTGGCCGGTGGTCTCGACGGCGATAACCTGCTGGCCACGGACTGGGCTGGTGCCACTGGCTTCATCAACGCCTTCGATCCGGTGGACGACATCAACATCGTCGCCATTCCGGATGCAGTGGGCGATTCGACAGTCACCCAAAGCGCCTACACCTATTGCCTGAACCGCAAGGATTGCTTCTTTGTTGCGGACACGCCCAAGGATCTGGATGTGCAAGGGGTCGCCGCGTTCAGGAGCGTGACCGGCAACTTCAATTCCTCGTACGCGGCGATTTACTACCCTTGGATATCCGTGTCCGATCCGCTCACCGGAAGATCGAAGCTGACACCGCCAAGCGGCGCGATTGTCGGTACTTATTCCTACACCGACGTGACGCGCGGTGTGCACAAGGCCCCGGCTGGCATCGATGTCGGCTACCTGAATTCCGCGACCGGCGTCGAGCGTGTCGTCACCAAGGGTGAGCACGACACGCTCAACCCGATTGGCGTGAATGTCATCCGCACCTTCCCCGGCGCCGGGACCGTGGTCTGGGGAGCGCGAACGCTGTCCGCGGATTCGGAGTGGCGGTACGTCAACGTCCGCCGTCTGTTCCTGTTTCTCGAAGAGACCATCGACGAAGGCACGCAGTGGGTGGTGTTCGAGCCCAACACCCCGCTCCTTTGGGGCAAGGTCAAGCGCAACATTACAGCATTTCTGACCACCGTGTGGCGCGACGGGGCGCTCTTTGGCAGCACTGCCGCGGAGGCTTTCTTCGTGAAAGTGGACGCTGAAAACAATCCGCCCGAGGTGGTGGACGCCGGCCGTTTGGTCATCGAGGTTGGCGTGGCGCCGGTCAAGCCGGCCGAGTTCGTCATCATTCGCATCAGTCAAAAGACTTTGGGCAAAGCCGGTTAACTTGATCCAGGAGGAACACCCACATGGCACGCAAAGACCCCTATCGCAACTTCCGGTTTCGCGTCGAGATCGACGGCATCACCCAGGCCGCATTTTCCGATGCGACTATTCCGGATTCGACCACCGCGCCCATCGACTACCGAGACGGTACCGATCCGACGCACAACCGCAAACTGTCGGGCCAGACAACTTATGGCAACGTCACGCTCAAATGGGGACTGACCGACTCGATGGACCTCTATAACTGGCGCAAGCAGGTGATCGACAAAGGCGCGCAAGGCAACCGCAAGAACCTGTCGCTGGTGCTGATTGACGAGGCCGGTGATGACAAGGCACGCTGGGACATCATGGAGGCCTGGCCCACCAAATACGACGCCAGTGACTTGTCCGCCAAAGGCGCGGAGGTGGTCATCGAAAATCTGGATCTGGTTTGTGAGGAAGTCCTGAGAGTGCAATGAGAGTGCGATAATTAGCAGCTTGATCGATGAGGACGCGCGCCATGGCACTGCAGACCGAGTATGAGTTCATCCTGCCCAAGGGATATCTTGATCCCGAGGGCAACCTGCACAAGGAGGGTGTGATGCGGCTGGCGACGGCCGGGGACGAGATCCTGCCGATGAAGGATTCGCGCGTTCAGCAGAATCCCGCTTACTTGACCGTCATCCTGCTGGCGCGGGTGATCACTCGGCTGGGCGAACTCAAGATGGTCAATACCCGGGTCATTGAGGGCCTCTTCGCGGAGGACCTCGACCACCTGCAGGGCATCTACCGGCGCATCAACGAGCAGGGCTCGAATACGGTCACGGCGTGCTGCCCCAGGTGCGACCATCAGTTCGCCGTGGAGGTCGAGCCGATGGGGAATAACCGGCTACCCCTCGACGAGCCGTATGAGGAGGTAGCCTTCCTGGCGTATCACCTGCACTGGCCATACGCGGAGATACTGAACCTGGAGCATCGGGATCGACATCGCTGGTGCAATGAGGTGTCTGACATCAACAAGAAGCTCAACGAACAAAGCGAGTGGGGGTAGTCATGGCAACGATAGGTTTCAATGCTGGCATTGCGGTCGCCGGCCGCGCTCTTGGGGCGCGGCTCGACCCGTACGGCGCATTCAGCTTTCTGGTCGAGATCGAGGGCATCATCGCCGGTGGTTTCAGCGAGGTTTCTGGATTGGATATCACCACCGAGGTCGATTCGATACGCGAAGGCGGCGTCAATGACTACGTCCATAAGTTGCCCAAATGGACCACCCAGAGCGATCTGATCCTGAAGAAAGGCCAGACCGATCTGGATCTTTTGTGGAACTGGTACGCCGATGTGGTGGCCGGCAAGGTCGAACGTAAGAACGGCAGCATCTATCTGCTCGATGCCCAGGGCATTCCGGCGATGTGGTGGGACTTCTCCGACGCTTATCCCATCAAGTGGTCAGGGCCGATACTCAACGCCACGTCCGGTCAGGTGGCCTTTGAGAGCTTGACGCTGGCGCACCATGGCCTGACCAAGTCGGCATTGAGCCAGGGGCTGTCGGCGGTCCGGGGAACGATCAGCGTAACGGGCTCGATCGGTTTTTAGGACGCGCGCGCCGGTGCATACCGCGTGCAACAAGGGAAAGGTGCGATGATGATGAGAACGGACAACAAGCATCAAGCCATCGCCACCCAGGGAGGCCATACGCCGCACGATTCGTCGGCCGGGCCGACAGCGGCGGCGGTGTTCGCGAAGCATATTCTCGGCAAATACTTCGTTACGCCGGCGGCTCGCCGTGGCCCGTCGCTGGTCCTACGCATGCTGCGGGCCGGTCGGAGTGCAGGTGGCCTGGAGGCAACGAAGGGCGCGACGGCGGGTTCGCAAGCCGCGTCCGCCGGGTCGGCGGCCGCCCGGCTTGTTCCCACCGTCGGTCGTCGGAGCCCTTCGCCACTACGCGCAGCGGCCGGCATCCCGGACGTGTCCCTGCCGGCGTCGGTCATTGCCCCGCGGTTGCTGGTGCAACGCAAGCCGAGGCTCCGCCCCGGAGATATCCGTGCCACCGCACCGACCTTGGTCGCTCCGCTGGCCCTTGGGGTCGCGGTCGCGCAACCGTTGGCTGCGCGTGCCCCCAGCGGCGACCGCAGCCCCCCACCCAGCACCGCGCTGTCACCGCCGGTAAGCAGGCTTTTGGTTCGTCGCCCATACGAGCCGGCGGCGGCCAAGTCGACAAGCACGCCCGGCAACCGCGACTACAGTATCGATCGTGTCGCCTCCAGACCGATGGCGATCTCTGGCAGCGGGCCCGCACCCCTTACAGCACTGACACTATCGAGGCCGCCGGTCGATAGCGCGGCCGAAATCCACGCGACCTTGTTCCCGGCGACCAACCGCGATTCACAGCGTGCGGTCGCTGGCGCCGACCGCACGCCGCCATCCCTGCCGCATCGTCCCGCCACCGCGTTGCCGATCCCGGCGACATCGATCGACGTCAGTGCAGGCGCTACGCCGTATGCGACTCCAGCCTTGCGCCCGGGTCTGTTCCGACGAGTGTCGGTGTCTGGCCTGCGCCCGCTCGTGCAACGCAAACCGATTCTCCGCCGCCTCGGAGCCATCGGTGCCACTCCGCCGACCTCGATCGCGCCGCCGGCCCTTGGCGTCGCGTTCGCGCAGCCATTGACTGCACGTATGGCCAGGGCGGTCGCCGTGCTCGGCGGCGTCCGCAGCCCGCCACCCAGCACCGCGCTGTCACCGCCGGTCAGCAGCCTTTTGGTTCGTCGCCCATACGAGCCGGTGGCGGCCAAGTCGACAAGCACGCCCGGCAACCACGACTACAGTATCGATCGTGTCGCGCCCAGACCAATGGCGATCGCTGTCAGCGGGCCCGCACCCCTTACACCACTGACACTATCGAGGCCGCCGGTCGATAGCACGGCCGAAATCCACGCGACCCTGTTCCCGGCGACCAACCGCGATTCACAGCGTGCGGTCGCTGGCGCCGACCGCACGCCGCCACCCCTGCCGTATCGTTCCGCCACCGCGCTGCAGATCCCAGCGGCATCGATCGACGTCAGTGCAGGCACCACGCCGTATGCGACTTCAGCCCTGCGCCCGGGTCTGTTCCGACGAGTGTCGGTGTCCGGCCTGCACCCGCTCGTACAACGCAGACCGCTCAGCCATCGCAACACCGGCGCGTCTACGAGCAAGGCGGTGGGTCAGCCGTTTGGCCTGAACCCGGCGGCGCCGCATAAAGAACTTTCCGCTGCTTCGTTGTTTAGCCTCGGCTCCGGGCTATCGCTCTCATCTGGCCCTGCACGACCGCTTACGCTCGGGGGCTTTCGCCATTTTGTGCAGCACGCGCTGTTGGGCAGGCACGGTGCCGACACCGTGCTTGATGCGTCGGCCCCGATCGACACCCCGGCCGCCGATCGCCTTCAGGCGTTTGCCTCCACAATGCCGACGGCGGCACTCGTGTATGGTCGTGGCGGGGGACACAGCCGTACCGGCGGTGCACAGCCGGCAGTGCGCCCGGCGGCACTCCGGGCAGTTCCAGGCCGGCCGTTGCCGGCCGCGGTCGTGCGCGCCCCCCACGCGAATGAAGCAGTGCCCACCATGACCCACAGGCTGGACGCTCCGGCGGCAGCACAGCCACGGACGACTGCCGCGCTGATACTCCAGAAGCCGCGCGCCGAGGTGGCCCAGATTCCGACGCTGCTGTCCGCCACCTTGGGCGCTGCGGTGCCTGCGGCACAAGCGGCCAGCATGCCAGACAGCGGCGCGCCGAGCGTCGTATCGACGCTGTCGATCGAGGCTCTGGCGGATCGGATCTTCCACATTCTGGAGCGGCGACTGGTTGTCGAACGCGAACGGCGAGGTATCAGACCATGACTCTTGGCGCGAACTACAAAGCAAGATTGCTGCCGCTCGGCCCGGATGGTACACCCGGACCCGGTGATCCAATCGTGGTGCAGTTCAACCCGGCCACTTACTCTACTCTATGGAACATCACCTGGGCCGAGGTCGGGCAAAGCCTGCAATGGGCCAAAACCAGCGCAGGCGATCTGGTGCTTACGCTCAACTACGACAGCTACGAGGCGCGTACTGACGTGCGGAGCATGACCGAAAAGTTCAAGCAACAACTCGACCCCGGCGAATCCAAGGCCCAACAGGCAGTGGGCTGCCTCTTCCAATGGGGCAAGATGACGTACAAGGGTGTGGTGGCAAGCATCAAAGAGGATTTTTCCCTGTTCCTCGCCGACGGCACGCCGGTCCGGTCAGTTATTACGCTGACGCTCAAGCCTTGGCCACAATCGGCCTGATGGCACGAGCGGAGCCCCGGCAGCACCAGGACATCATCGATGACCACAACGACAACGGTTTGGACAGTCAAGGCGGGCGACAAGCTGCCGGCGATTGCCGCGAAAGTTTACGGTGACCCACGGCTGTGGCGACCAATTGCCGACGCTAATGCCATAGACAATCCTTTGCGCTTCCCGCGGCAATCGGACTTGGGGCGCCTGATCGTGGTCCCCGGACAACAGCCATGACCGCACCCGCGCTGCCACTCGTCGGGATCACACGGTTCACGCTGACCATCGGCGGTGTGACGCTGGCGCCAGCCGTGAAAGCTGATATCTCGTCGCTTGAGCTATGCGAGGATCTGAATATGCCGGCGATGCTGACGTTCTCGCTCAACCTCTGGGACAGCATGCGTTTGCGGCTGAAGGAAGATTATCTGGATCAGTTTGCGCTGGGAACACCGATCGAGCTCACCTTGGGCATTAACAGCGAGAGCGCCGTATTTTCCGGCGAGGTGACGGCACTGGAGCCGGTATTCGGTGGCCTCGATGGCCATGACAGCCTCAAGGTACAGGCCTATAATCGCCTGCACCGGCTGACCTTCGGAGATCATCAGCGAACCTTCAAGGACCGGACGTCCAGCGACATCGCCTCCGAGATCGCCAGCAATCTCGGCTTGACGGCTTCAGTCGACAGCACCAATGACAAACATCCGCACCTGACGCAGATCAACGAGACCGACCTGGCCTTCTTGCTGCGCCTGGCGAGACCGCTGAACTACGAAGTTTCGGTGGAGGACAAGATGCTGAGCTTTTGCAAACCTAAACCGCAAGCCGGAGCCGTTGTCAGCCTGACCTACCGACGTGATCTGGTCGAATTCACGCCGCGCCAACGCGCCATGCCCGAAGGCACCAAGGTGGAAGTTCGCGGTTGGGATGTCAAAACCAAAAAGCCCATCGTGGGCAAGGCCGGGCCGGGCGACGAAACCGCCAAAATGGGCAGCGGTCTGACGGGTGCCGAGCGGTCAACGGCCGCATTCTCAGCCACATCCACAACGCACACCATTAGCGCACCGGCGCTGATCAACGCCGACCAGGCGACACAGATCGCCAAGGCCTGGTACGACCGCCAACAAAACACCTTCATCAAGGCCGAGGGTGAATGCGCCGGGTCACCGTTGATCCGGGCCGGCAAGACGATCGATATCGCTGGCGTCGGCAAGGTCTTCAGCGCCACTTACTACGTCGAGTCGGCCAAGCATACGATTGGACCGACCGGCTACCGCACCCGCTTCGAAGTAACGAGGAACACCCTATGAGCCTGTGCCAAATGTTGACCAATGCCGCGTCTGTCGATGCTGCCAGCGGCGTTGGTGGCGATCATGGCAGCGCTGGTCGAGGCGCTGGGACGGGGGCCGCAACCATGGTCGGCGTCGTCGTCGGAATCGTCACCAACATCAAGGACCCGGACAACCTGGGCCGTGTACGTGTGAAGTTCTCGTGGTTTTCCGAATCCGACGAAAGCGAATGGGCCCGGGTCGCCACACTGATGGCCGGCAAGGGACGCGGCAGCGTATTCCTGCCGGAGGTCGATGACGAGGTTCTGGTGGCCTTTGAACAAGGCGATATGCGGCGACCGTTCGTGATCGGCGCGCTGTGGAACGGTGTCGACACCTTGCCGGCCGAGTTTGCCAACGACGGCAAGAACAATGTCCGGCTCATCAAGTCGCGCAGCGGCCACCTCATCAAGCTCGATGACACCGACGGCAGCGAAAAAATCGAGGTGATCGACAAGTCCGGCAAGAACTCGATGGTGATCGATACCAAGAACAACACCATCACCATCACCACCGAGAAGGACCTAATACTGCGGGCGCCGCAGGGCAAGATCAGCCTGGAGGCCAAGGAGTTGGAGCTGAAGTCCAGCGCCGCCCTCAAGGTCGAGGCCGGATCGGAAATGAACGTCAAGGCGAGTGCGACCATGAACATCAAGGGTGCGACCGTCAACATCAACTAATGGCATGGCCGCCGCTTCACGAACCGGCATCGAAGTGCCAAACCAGACAGGCGAGTGTTTCACCGGGGCGACCATCCTCGTAGAGCAGAATCAGGAGCGTGCAATGGGACAGCCAGCGGCAAAGAAAGGCGATCAAGTCATGGCAACCGATATCCACATCGTGATGATTCCGGCCGGCCCAGCGCCGGTCCCCACGCCCTTGCCACATCCATTTACCGGCCTCATCGATGGCGGCCTCAGCGCCGACGTCAACATCATGGGCATGCCGGCGGCGACGGTGGACTCGACGGCGTCCAATACGCCGCCGCACATCCCCCAGGGCGGCCCATTCCAAAATCCGCCCGGCAACAAAGCGACGATCAAGGTCGGCAGTCCGACCGTCAATATCAACGGAAAAATGGCGGCCCGCAACGGTGACATGGCGATGACCTGCAACGACCCCGCCGACCTGCCGAACGGCACCGTCATCGCCGTCGGAACGGTATCCATAGGATAGGCCATGGCGGAGCGTGACTTCCTGGGAGTCGGTTGGCAATTCCCGATCGGGGTCGCTCCTGGTCCCGACGGTGTGGTGCGCATCGGCGTTTCCGCTTATGAGCGCGCCGTGCTGGAATCGATCCGCATCATCCTCGGTACCGCGCGCGGCGAACGGTTGATGCGGCCCGATTTCGGATGCGACCTGAATCGTCTGACCTTTGCACCCAACAACACAGCCACGGCGGGTCTGGCCATGTTCCATGTTCGCGAGTCCCTGGAAAAGTATGAGCCCAGAATCGAGTTGCTCGCCGTTGACGCTAACCCGAATTTGGATTCGGACGTCGCGCAGCGCCTCTTGATAGACCTCGAATATCGGATTGTGGCGACCGACACCACGCACAATCTTGTTCACCCGTTCTATCTGGCGAGGGAATGATGGAGCCGCTGAAGCATCCGCCGATCGAAGCCCGACAGGCGACTGACCTGTTGGCCGAAATGATCAAACGCATACCGACCTGCTACCCGGAGTGGAAGTCGGCGCAAGAGATTCCCCCGGATGTTCTGAGCCTGGCTGACGATACGCGTGACTTTGGCATGGCGCTGTTGAAACTCGCCGCCCATATGGGCCAGGTCATCGCCGGTCAGGTCAATAGAATTCCAGACAAGAACTTCCTGGCCTTCCTCGACTTTGTCGGAATTGATCTGAGTCCGCCAAAGTCGGCGCGCGCGCCGTTGACGTTTTGCTTGTCCGACAAGGCGCCGGACGATGGCTTCGTTCCCAAAGGCACGCAGGTCGGCGCCGTCAAGCGTGAAGATGTCATTTTTGAGACCGACGAAGACCTGCCGGTGAGCCGAGCGGCGTTACTGGGTGCGTATTCCGTCGACCCGGGCAAGGATCGTTATCTTGACCTGAGTGCCGTGGTCCTCGCGCCGAGTGCCAATTCCATGAATGTTTTCAGCGACTCGGGTACTTCGCCAGCATGGCTGCCCAACGCGCATGCCTTGTATCTCGGGCACGATACCCTGTTCTCCCAAGCCGCCGAGGCCGGAGACCACCTGAGCATCGTTTTCGAGATGGCGACTGGCGACACGCTGCCAGCGCTGGTCTGGGAGTATTCCACGGCCGATGGTTGGCAGCCGGCGGTGGACCCGTCGACTACCCCGACTGGCCAGGAGCTGAAGACACCGGGTATCGCCAAACGCGCCGTCGAGGGCCACGACGACTCAGGTAATGCGATCAGCAGGATCAGTTATTGGCTTAGGGCCAAGACCACCGACCCAAAGCCGCTGACGATCTCGAAAGTTGAGGTGACGGTCAGCATCGACAATAGATCGGTGCTAACGTACAAGGCCATTTTCAACAATATCACCGTCGATATCAGCAAAGACTTCTTGCCATTCGGCGAACGTCCGAAGTTCAACGATACGTTCTACATCGCCAGCGCACCGGCATTTTCCGGCCCCTCCGCCACTGTCATGATCACCACCGTATTGTCCAGGGCCGTCATCACGCGGACCGATGTCGGTCTGGATTGGGAGTATTGGGATGGGACGAGCTGGCAGCTTATTGCCCACACGACGCAGACTGGCGTTCCCGGCCCGATCGCAGAATATGGGTTTTCCGATACGACCAAGGCCTTCACCCAGAATGGCAGCATCGGCTTCACTTGTCCCGACATGCAGCCAACGTCTGTAAACGGCGACGTGGATTACTGGATTCGTATCCGAATCGTGACGGGTGATTACGGCAAAGAAGCGACCTATCGGGCAACGGCGAACGACGCCATGACGGCGGAACTCGGGAAAATCGAGACCGACGCCGCCAACTATAAAAAAATCATCGATCTCTTGACCCAATATGGGCTTGTCGACACTTATCAGTATGTTGCCGCGACGTTCGATCCGCCATCGATCAAGTCCTTGAAACTGAGTTACTCGCTGACCACCACGACCAAGACGATGATGCGCTTGACGAACAATGGTCTCGTCTACCGGGACGTATCGTCGGTTGCCGAGTTTCAACCCTTTTCCCGCTGGGACGACAAGGTGCCGGTGCTGTACCTTGAGTTTGACTCCGTCACAGCCGTACCGGGAACGCCGTTGAGCGTGCACCTGCAGGTCGTGCAGCCAGTCTACGGCGCCCGCACCAACGCCGTCGGTTCCGATGCGCCACCCGCGGTAGTCTGGTGGTATTGGAATGGCACGGACTGGACGCGCCTGCCGTCTGAAGACGAAACGGACAACCTCACGCGCAGCGGTTTGCTGCGCTTCATCGTCCCGGTAGACGCCGCCGACCGCTATCTATTCGGGAACCAGCGCCTTTGGCTCAGGGCCAGTCTCGAATCCGGCGGCTATCGCGCGCCGCCGAGGCTGGAGGGCATCACCTTGAACACCGTCTGGGCCAGCCACGGCATCACCTTCAAGGACCAGATCCTGGGGTCGAGCAATGGCGATCCGAAGCAAGCGTTTCAATACCCCAAGTTCCCGGTGTTGACCGGGCAGCTTGTCGAGATTCGTGAACCGACGCTGCCGACAGACGCCGATCGCGCGCTGATTGTCGCCGCCGAAGGACCGGACGCCATCCGTACCGTCAATGACACCGCCGGCAATATCACTGAAGTCTGGGTGCGTTGGCACGACGTCGCGGCGCTGAGCTTGTCGACGGCTGCCGATCGTCACTATCTGCTGGACCGGGCGTCTGGCCGGCTGATGTTTGGCGATGGCGTGCAGGGCCGGATTCCGCCTGCCGGCAAGACCAATATCGTCGCCAGGACCTACCGCGCGGGTGGTGGCACGAAAGGTGTGTGCGCAAAGCTCACCTTGACCGAACTCAAAACAACCTTGCCACTGATCGACAAGGTTACCAACTACGAATCCAGCGCGGGCGCCGCCGACCAGGAAAATATCGACAACGTGGCGATGAGCGGCCCACTGCGTATCAAGAGCCGCGATCGTGCGGTGACGGTCGAGGATTACGAGTGGCTGGCGCGCGAAGCGGCCACCGAGGTCGCCAAGTCGCGCTGCCTGGCGCTGACCAGCGCGGATTCGCTGCTGGCGGCGAATCCGCCAGGGAACGATCCAGGATGGCTCACGGTGATCGTCGTTCCCGGCGGACACGAAGCGCAGCCGCTGCCGACCGAGGGTCTGATCAATACCGTCAAGGACTACTTGGGGCAGCGATCGTTGCCCACTCTGGCGACTCGGATTGATGTCATCGGCCCCCGATATGTCTCGGTCGATGTGTCTGCAGAGGTCGTTCCAAGGCGGATGGCTGAAGCCAAAACTGTCGAGAAGCATGTCTTCGATCAACTCACGGCCTTCCTGCACCCGCTGAGCGGCGGTCCGGACGGGAATGGCTGGGAGTTCGGCCGGGACATCTATCTGTCGGAAATTGCCGCCGTGGTGCAAGCGACCGAGGGCGTCGATCGCGTGCGCAGCCTGATCGTCAGGAAGACCGGTGACGTGGTCCCGTCGGCCAATCAAATAGCCATTGGCGGTAACGATCTGCCGGCGGCCGGAAACCTCACTGTCCTGGCCACGGAGGCCTAGCCATGCCGCTGCCGCAACCCAACCTCGACAAACGCCGCTTCGACGACCTGGTCGCAGAAATGCGCGCGCTGATTCCGCAGTTCGCGCCAGAGTGGACCAACCACAATCCGTCCGATCCGGGTGTGACGCTGACCGAACTCCTCGCCTGGGTGACCGAAGTCAACCTGTATCGTGCCAATCGGGTTCCGCCGCGCACAATTGCCAACTTCACCTCGCTGTTGTTGGGCGAATCGTCGCTCCCGAGCGACGCCTTCAAGGCCGCCATGAGCGGGATGTCTGCAAGCGACATCGAACGCGAGGTCCGGCAGGTGAGTGCCGAAGTTGAAGACGTCTTTGTCCGCTACGCCGAGAACGAAAACCGCGTCTCGGTGCTGATCGTGGTGCGCACCGGAGCGACACAACTTGCCGATATCGTCGCCACTACCCAGAAACAATTGGCAAATTTATGGGTGGCGGGCCCGCAACTCACCGTTGAACTGCTGGAGGGCGCCAAACAGCGCGCTCTGCGGTTCTTCAATGACCCTTACCGCGCGATCACCACCTCGGATTTCGAGCGTGAGGCAATGTTGGCCGACCCTGCGGTTGGGCGGGTGGCCATCGTCGCCAATCCGCTGCTGGGAAGCATTACCGTCGCTGTCGTTTCTGCCGCTGGCGTTGTCGCGAGCACGAACCTCCTGGCCGCAGTCAAGCGTCGACTCGAGGACCGAAAGCTGGTCGGCACCCGGATTGTCGTCCGGCCAGCCGCCTACACTCCTGTTGACCTCAAGGTTCGGCTGGTGGTGAGGCCAAATTCCCTGGCGGAAGAGGCCGTCTCGGACACCGACCGCCTGGTCAGGCGTTTTTTTGATCCGCTTGCCGGCGGGCAGGACGGCGCCGGCTGGCCGTTTGGCCGGCCGGTGTCGGTGTATGAGCTTTATCGAATCGTCGAATCGGTACCGGGCGTGGACCACGTTGAAGCCGTCGAAATGAACGGTGACCCGGACCTCCACGAGGTGCCTATTGAAGATCTGCCGAGAATAAGCAGCCTGGAAACAGTTGCGGTGAAGTGACCATGTCCAACGAAGACGCCGATTTTGATTACGCATCGTTGCTGCCGGAGTTGCTGCGGCATCCTGATTCCAGCCCGACCGGGGCGCAAGAGCCGTCGGCAGTGCGCCGCCTGCTTGCGGTCATCGATCCGATGTTCGCGGACTTTGAACTGTTGCTCGATGACCTATCCGACTATTTCGATCCATTGTTGGCGCGCGAGGATTTTCTACCCTGGCTGGCGAGCTGGACCGCGCTGGTGCTGCGCGCCGACTGGTCCGCGGCGCAGAAGCGAGAGGTGCTGACCAGGATCATTCCGCTGTATCGCAAACGTGGTACGAAAGCGGGCCTGGAAGAGTACCTGAAGATATACGCAGGCGATGGCGTATCGATTCTTGACGAGCTTGATCCGATGCAGGTCGGCGTCACCGCGACCGTCGGCGTCGACACCGTCGTGGAAGGTCTGCCCGCACACTTCTTCCGCGCCAATGTCGCGTTCACGACGCCGGATCCAGCCGAGTTATCCAGGAAAACGGCATCCGTACGGGCGGTGCTCGATATCGAAAAGCCGGCCCACACCTACTACAACCTCAGCATTTCCGGTCCGACTTTCCAGATTGGTGAGCGGTCAACAGTGGGTAAAGATACACTTATCTAGGGTCATTCAGGAGACAGCACAATGACAATCAAACGGCTTAACTATTTCAACGGCCAGTTTCTTCGTCAGGAGGACTTCAACGACGAACAGAGCTATCACCTGACGATGCGTCGAAGCCACAACAGGCGGACGCATACCCCCGGCATCGTTGACGGTCTTACGGTGCTGGCGGCTGCCAACCAGGTCACGGTGAGCGACGGCCTGGCGGTAGACCAGTTCGGACGCGAGATCATCCTCGAAGCGGCGACGCCGGTGCCGGTCGCCGCTAGTGATGTCAACGCCTTTGTCGTGATCGCTCTCGACGAGAAAAAGACCGACATCAAGACGGAGACCGGCATCCCCGGCGAAACGCGCTGGAGCGAAAGTCCGGTGCTTCAGTTGGCCGACTCCGTCCCGGCCGGCGCTGTCGGCTTGGCCCAGATAGCGGCCGTGGCCGGGAGTGGCACGGTGACCCTGAACGGCGCCTATCGCCGCATCTATTCGGCACCGGCGTTGGCAGGCGACCTGACTGTAGGGCGCGACCTGACGGTGCATGGCAAAGTCGTCCTCGGTGACGAGGACAGCGATGCGGTGACGGTCGAAGGAACGATCAGCACGGGTCATTCCAGCGGCCGGCTGAAGATCGGTTCGAGCGTCGAGGTCACCGGAGACATCGTCGTCAGCGGCACGGTCGACGGTCGCGACGTGTCCAGCGACGGCAGCAAGCTGGATACCCACGCGGCCAGTACCGCCAATCCGCATGCTACAAGCGCCGCGCAGGTCGATACGCAGGGCGGTAGTAATCGACTCGCCACCCAGATCAACGCCGGGACCGGGATTATCGCCGAAGTGCGCATCGACAGCGCAATCGCCCGCGAGACGCGGTTTAACGCCGCCAACGGACACGACCACGACGGCAGCGACAGCAAGAAAATCTCACCGACCAGCCTCGAGGGCGTCAACCCCAACGTTACCGCCGCCAACCTGAATGTCCTCACCGGCGGATCGACTTCGAACGCCGCCGCGCTCCACACTCATCCCTTCGTGCCAGGCGACGGCAGCGTCACGCTCAAGAAACTGGACTTCACCACCCGGTTGCGGATGCTGAGAGTGCCTTTATTGACCCAGAGCCTCAATGCCGCAGGCAATGTAACCTTTTCATCCCTTTCCGGTATCGCTTTTGACGGAACCTGGCTCTGGGTGGCTGATAACCCAAGCGGCGTGGTCGTGAAGATCGACCTGGCCACCAATGTCGTAGTGGCGACGGTCGCAGTCGGTTATAACCCGTTTGCGTTGGCGTTTGGCGGCGGCTATCTGTGGGTGGCCAACTTCAGCAGCAACAGCGTCAGCAAGATCGACGTCACGACCAATGCCGTGGTGGCGACGATCGGTGTCGGATCGGCGCCCAACGCCCTGACCATCAGTGGCGGATCGCTTTGGGTTGCGAATTACTACGGCAATTCAGTCAGCAAAATCGATATGGCGACCAATAGCGTCGCGGCGACGGTTACCGTCGGCGTCAACCCTACCGGTTTGGCGGTGGTCGGCAGCTTCCTGTGGGCGGCCAACACTGGCAGTAACAGCGTCAGCAAGATCAACATGGCGAGCAACACCGTGGTGGCCGAAGTATCCGTTGGCAGCCAGCCGAGGGGCTTGGCGACTGCAACGGCGACCTTTCTTTGGGTGGCCAATAGTGGCAACAATACGGTGAGCAAGGTCGATGTGGGTGCCAATACGGTAGTCGCCACCATTGCGGTCACAAATCAGCCGTCTGGGATTGCCGTCATTGGGAACTTTGTGTGTAGGCGAATCGGGGCAGGTCCAAAGGTTGATACCACCACCAACGCGTTGGTCGCGACCGTTCCGGGGTATGTCGGGACTTATGGTAATGGGATGGTGAGTGTCGGCGGCTTTCTGTGGGTTTCTGGCCAGGTTCAGGTGAACAAGATCGACGTCACGGCCAATACCTTGGCGGCAACGGTACTGCCGGCGGAAACTCGAGGCATGGCGTTTGATGGCCTGTATCTATGGGTGGCTGTTTATGGTAGCTCTCGCATAGTAAAGGTCGACATCGACACCCTCAAAATCGTGCAGACCGTTCCGGTCGGGACAAAACCCCACAGTATTGCCTACAATGGCAGCCACATTTTCGTCACCAACTATGGCGGTAATAGCGTCAGCAAGATCGATCCGCTGACCGGTACGGTGGTGGCCACCATCGCGGTCGGGGCGAATCCCGCCGGCATTGCCTATAATGCCTACTATCGCACGCTATGGGTGGCCAATAGCGGCGACGGGACCGTCAGCGTAATTTCCGACTCAGCCACCTCGGTGGCGGCGACCTATCCTGTGGGAACCAATCCGCAGGGGGTCGCGTGTGAAAGCTATTATGTCTGGGTCACCAACACCGGCAGCAATACGGTCACCAGACTAGGGGCCTGGGTCGGTGGCAATATCCACGCAACTATCTCCGTTGCTGCGGCTCCACAGGCGATCGTCTTTGACAACGCACGCATGTGGGTCACCCATGCCGCGACCAACAACCTGAGCACGATAGCCATTGACAACAACACACTCACAACCGTCGCCTTGCCCGCACCCTCACAGCCGACCAGGATGTGTTTCAACGGTACCCATATCCTGGTCCAATGCATCGGTGGGCAGGCCTATCGAATCGACATCTACACCAATACCGTCCAGGCCATACCTGGCTCCGGGCGTCTTGGATCTGGAAGCGTCAGCGGCGTGCTGGCCTTTGATGGCGTAAGTACTTGGGCAGCAGATAATGGCACTCTTTACAGGGCAGTTGTCTAAACGTCAAATCAGCCGGGCGCCTGTGCCGCGAAGCATCGATCGAAATTTGTCAGGAGAACGAGACCATGAACTACTACAGAATTTCCTATTCCATCAACGCCAACAACGAACGCGTCTCTCCCAAGGAAATGAAAGGCGTCGTCTTCACGATGACCCAGGACCATGCCAGCGAGAATTTCATGGTCGCTGGCACGGAAGCCGCCATCGATGCCGATGGAACATCGATTGTCGCCCTGACAGAGGCAGCGGCCGAGACCTTGATCAAGGCGCTTCGCGACAGCTTCCCGAAGCCACCGCCCTTTGCGGGTGCTCCGTTTCCCCCACCTCCCGGACGCTGACACGCAGACCTGCGGGCGGGCTGGGTAACGACCGCCTTCGTCGCGTGCGTCTTGGGTGGAGACATGGGCGTTGGCCAGGCACCGCCGGCGTCCATTCAGGTTCAGAATCCGGTCAGGAATGCCTTGGGTTCCGGTGCCGATCGATAGCGGGAGGTTTGGCAATATGAAAGCGACAAAGTAAACGATACAACCCCCAGCGAGCCGCGCGCGGCGCCCCGCTTCGGCGCCCTTGCCTGGTGGCCATTGCACCGGCTCAGCACTGTTACGCAGGGACCTCATCCAGGCCAAACTGACCGTCAGCCAACCGGACGACCGCTTTGAAAAGGAAGCCGACCGCGTCGCCGACCAAGTGCTGCGGATGCCCGCCCCGGCGCTGACCCGGCCCGACACCGAAGCAGCACCGATTCGCCCGCTGGCCATCCAGCGTCGGTGCCAGGAATGCGAAGAGGAGTTGCAGCGCCAGTTGCAGGGTTCGGCCACCGAAAGCGCCGGTCTCGACAGCGTCGCCGCCACCTTGCGCGGCACCGGCCGCCCCCTCGATCCGACCACCCGCGCCTTCTTCGAACCGCGCTTCGGCGTCGACTTCAGCGCCGTTCGCATCCACACCGGCACCCCTGCTGCGGCATCAGCCCGGGCCGTCAACGCCCTCGCCTACACCGTTGGCCGGGATGTGGTATTCAGCTCCGGTCAATACGCTCCGCACAGCGATAGCGGCAGAAAGTTGCTGGCGCATGAGTTGACGCATGTGGTGCAGCAGGGGGAGCCCTCACCGATCGTCACGAGCGACAAAGTGGAGCCCAGGATCCAGCGCCGCCTGGTGACCTTTGGCACCTTGGCGGACGTCAACTCGCTCCTGACTCTGCTGGGGCCGCGGGCCGGCCTGACTCTCGCGCTAAACCCTGCCAACAACCAGGCTCAGATCAACGCCGTCCTCGCGGCGGCTCCGCCCTCGGCCACCCTCCGCGCCAGGCTAACGGCGATCATCAACCACGCCACGCAACACGCCGAGGTGATCGTCGCTCGCGGTCAGCCGCAGGTCTTCGTCGGCGCGTTTCCGCAGCCGAGTGATCTGACGGTC